>JAFZKM010000119.1 GCA_017553665.1 Lachnospiraceae bacterium | reverse complement strand
GTTGATCTCGACGGGCTTGCCGTGGCGCGGAGTCGCTACCCAGTCGCCCACGCGCACATCCATCCAGGTCACCTGGTCAAAGCCGCCGCCCGCGTGGATCAGGCCGTCATCATCCATTTTGATCGAGAAATGCGTACCGTTCCTGTATCCCTCAACAATCTGCTTCAGGCAGGGCCAGATCTCGCGCTTTACGAATTCACGCGCCTGTTCTGCCCTGTCTTCATCCGCGGCAGTATATTCCAGATATTTGTAAACGGCATGGAAATACCACAGGGACGCGTCGGCCGTATTATACAGGGGCTCCTGACCGTCGTCGGGGAACATGTTCGGAACAAGCCCGTCCTTTACATAACGGGCAAAGGTCGAAAGGATCGCCCTCGCGTCGTCAAAACGGCCAGTAACGAGCGTAAGGCCCGTAAACGCGATCATCGTGTCGCGTCCCCAGTCGGTGAACCACGGAAGTCCCGCAAGGACCGTAGAAAGCCCCGTAGAGCTTCTGTAAGCGATGAAATTATCGGCAGCCTGTGCCAATGCCTCGAACAGCATCCTGTCCGAAACATCCGCGGGACTGCTTAAAACATGCTTATGCCCGGGAAATTCTTCGGGATTGCGAAGCGCGAGCGCGGCCAGTTCGCCGGCGCGCTCTCTTGCGCAGCTTACGATCTCCTGCGCTTCGGCCGCGATATCGCGATCATCCCGTGTTCCGGCATCCGCGGTCTTTTCATGCTCTTCCGTGATCACTTCGCATATGCAGCCGAGTACCCTGCTCTCGCCGGTACCGATCTCAAGCACGATGTCATAGGGCTTAAAGGCGCAGTCCAGTCCCTCTGCCTCGTTGTCGGTCTCGGTCTTAAGGCAGATACCGATATCATATTTCTCGGTACGTTCCTGAGCCGTTCCGCGGCTGAACCCGAAACGCACCCGCGCTTTCCGCGAAGCTGCGGGAGTGATGTCTATCGATCCTCCGCTCTCTTCCGCACCGCAGGCACGGGCGCAATCCTCCGGAAGCACCTTCTTTACTGTTTCCGCGGTATGCGGAGTGCTGTGCTCTCTCCAGTTAAATACGGGCGTCACGATGAGCTTCGCGTTGTCCCCGAGATTCTCCACACGATAAAGGATCGCGCATTTATTCTCACCGTATTGCAGCGCGACGGTCTTGCGGATGCGAAGGCTGCCGACCTCATAACGGAAGGTCACGGCGCCGTCACTTAAGAAAGACTTCATGTAAAGATTCCCCTCACACGCAGTCTCCCTGCCGTCTTTCATATGCACGGACGCCGCAAGGTCCGTGACGCATTCGTTCGCGATAACGCGCTCCTCCGTCTTGGTGAGCGCGATATATCTCTCCACGGGAGGATGAAGGCTCGCTATCAGATAGCCCTGTTGTGTCCTGTTCAGAGCGCCTGTTACCGAGCCTCCCGCATATCCTCCGATTCCGTTTGTAAGTACCCATTCACGGCGAAGATCCGCCTCGAGCGGACCTCCGCCTGTCAATTCAAATCCGACCATTATCTGATTTCCTTTACTTCGTAATCCTGTGCCTCAACTGCCTGCTTTAAGACCGAATCGTCGACCAGCTCCGAAAGCAGGACTCTTGCTGTTCCGGCGTCATGGCTGACATCGGCCGACACAACTCCGGGAATGGCCTCAAGAGCCTTCTTTACCCTTGCCTCACAGTGGCTGCACATCATGCCTTCGATATACATTGTCTTCATGTTATTCTCTTCCTTTCCGCCTTCAGGCTGTATCTGACTGTTTTCCGCAGTTCCGATTGTTTCGGCAGGCTGACCTCCTTCACGGTTACGATGCTTCTTAGGTTTGTCCTTAGATGCGTCGAATACCTTGAACAGATTGAGTCTCAGAGCGTTTGTAACCACACAGAAGCTCGAAAGGCTCATCGCCGCGGCACCGAACATCGGATTCATGCTCCAGCCGAACAACTTTATATACGCACCCGCAGCGAGCGGGATGCCGATCACATTGTAAATGAATGCCCAGAACAGGTTCTCGTGTATATTCCTGAGAGTGGCCCTGCCAAGCCTTATCGCGGCGGGAACGCTCCTCAGACTGTCCTTCATGAGCACGATATCCGCGGCATCTATCGCGATATCACTGCCCGCTCCGACCGCTATGCCGATATCGGCTCCGGTGAGCGCAGGCGCGTCATTGATTCCGTCTCCGACCATCGCGACCTTGCCCTGTGCCGCGAGGCCCTTTATCACATCTGCCTTGCCTCCGGGCAGAACTCCCGCGATCACGCGGTCCACTCCGGCGCGGCGTCCTATGGCGTTCGCTGTTCTTTCGTTATCGCCGGTCAGCATAACAACTTCAATACCCTGCTTTTTCAGCTCCGCGATCGCTTCGGGCGCATCGGGTTTCAGCTCATCGGCCACGCAGATGATACCGAGCAGAGAAATCCTTCCGGCCTTCTCCTCCGCGAAGAATAAAGGCGTTTTGCCTTCGTCGGCGTACTTGCCGCTCTGTTCCGTAAGAGTGCCGATGTCCGGTTCTCCGTCGCTGCCGGCCCGGCTGCTTCCGATGAATGAACTCATCAGCTTCAGATTGCCGCCTATGATACGCCTGCCTCCGATCGTTCCCTCGACACCGCTTCCGACTGACACTCTGAAATCATCCGCCTCAGCCGGATCGATCCCCCGCGCCGCGGCATATTCGGTTACGGCGCGTGCCAGAGGATGCTCGCTTTTGTATTCTATCGCGTTCGCCAACTCCAGCAGTTCGTGCTCCGTAACGCCTTCCGCAGGCACCACATCGGTCACAACGGGCTTCCCGGTAGTGATAGTGCCCGTCTTATCCAGCGCGACGATCTCAGTCCTTCCCGCGGCCTCCAGAGACGCTGCGGTCTTATACAGGATACCATTCTTCGCGCCCATCCCGTTTCCGACCATGATCGCCACGGGTGTCGCAAGTCCGAGCGCGCAGGGACAGCTTATCACAAGCACAGATATTGCTCGTGCCAGTGAGAATCCCACTTCAGCGCCTGTCAGCATCCAAATGACAAAGGTCACTGCCGCGACCGCTATGACCGCCGGAACGAATACTCCCGAAACCTTGTCCGCCACCTTCGCGATAGGCGCCTTTGTCGCCGCAGCGTCGCTCACCATGCGGATGATCTGCGAAAGCGTTGTGTCCTCTCCGACTCTCGTCGCGCGGCATTTTACAAAGCCCGACTGATTGATCGTGGCCGCCGAAACGGTGCTTCCCGCTTCCTTATCCACAGGGATGCTCTCGCCGGTCAGTGCGGCCTCATTTACTACGCAGGTGCCTTCTGTCACCACTCCGTCGACCGGGATGCTCTCTCCGGATCTTACTACGAAAATATCTCCGATCTCCACCTCGGCTATCGGGACCTTTATCTCGGCGCCGTTCCGCTCCACCGTTGCCGTCTTCGGAGCCAGGCGCATCAGGCCTTTGAGCGCGTCGGTGGTCTTGCCCTTTGACCTCGCTTCGAGCATTTTCCCGACAGAGATCAGCACAAGTATCATGGCTGCGGACTCAAAATAGAACTCATCCATATAGCCCATGACTGCTTCTGCGTCGCCGCGTGTCTGCGCGGCGGTCATCAGGAACAGCATCCAGGTGCTGTAAATAAAGGATGCCGAAGAACCGAGGGCTACGAGCGTATCCATGTTCGGAGCGCCGTGAAACAGGCCTTTGAAGCCGACCGTGAAGAATTTGCCGTTGATGATCATGACGGCTGCGGCGAGCAGGAGCTGCACGAGCCCCATTGCCGTGTGCTTCCCGTCAAACCATGAGGGGATCGGCCATCCCCACATCATATGTCCCATCGAGAAATACATGAGCACGAGAATAAAACCCGCAGACCAGATCAGTCTCCTGCGGATCGCGGGCGTTTCTTTATCCTCGAGGGTTTCAAGCTCCGCGCCCGCATCGAACGATGCGGTTTTTCGGCGCGTGCCCGGTGCGTCCGCATTTCCTCCCTGATCTCCGGCTGTCTTAATCGCGGCACCGTAACCGGCGTCCTCTACAGCCTTGATGATCGCGGCAGGATCGGCGCTGCCCTCGACTCCCATGGAGTTGGTAAGCAGGCTGACTGAGCAGGAATCCACTCCTTCAACCTTGCTTACCGCCTTTTCCACGCGGGCCTGGCAAGCGGCGCAACTCATACCCGTGATAGTGTATTTCTCCATTTAAATATCTCCATTTAAATTACGGATTGCTTCGCGCCTTTGCCATTACTCGTAGAGCTTCTCCATCTCATCCAGCAACTCGTCAAACAGCTTAAGCCCTGCATTGATGGGCTCCGCGGTCGACATATCGACGCCCGCGATCTTTAAGAGCTCGATCGGAGGTTTCGAGC
>JAFZKM010000118.1 GCA_017553665.1 Lachnospiraceae bacterium | reverse complement strand
GTGTCGGCTGCGATAAGGTTGCCGCTCTTGTCGAGGAACTTGAGGTTATCGATGCAGAAGCCCTGATTTCCGGCAACGTCATCGTTCTTACCGATCACGATGTAGTTATCCTGACCTGCAGTGAAGCCGTTCGTGATCTCAGCCGTAACGGTCTTGGGGTTCATCTTGGGAAGATAAACGGACCATTCGCATGCTGTGGTCTTTGTGCCTGCGCCCTCGCCCGTATAGGTGTAAAGAACACCGGAGATAGGCTGGAAAGCGCCGTCGCCGAATGTAGCGACATCGAATTTGATCGTAGCGACATCAGCGATCTTGTCTCCGAGGAGAGCGGCAAGATCGATACCGATGTATGCTTCCTTCTTCTGGAAAGTGTTAACAGCTGCCAGAACCTTCGATCCGTTTGCGTCTTCTACCGAAAGCTGGCTGGCGTCAGAATTGAGTGTGGGCGTTGTGATAACTGCGAAAGCAGCGTTTCCGTCCTCGAAATCAATGCTGGCGGGACCCTCCTCAATAACAGGAGCCGCAGTAGGCTTGGGAGCCTCTGTAGGTGCCTGCGTGGGGGCCTGTGTGGGCGCCTGTGTAGGTGCCTGTGTGGGTTCGGTCTGATTACCGGACTTGTTGCATGCGGCCAGGCTGAATACCAATACAAGAGCCATGACCAGTGCTAAAAGTTTGTGCTTACCCAATTTTTTTCATCCTCCTTAAAAGTATGTGTTTTTGAGATTGCCGAACGGCGCATCATCCAACGATACCGCTTCGCTCAACACCCTCTATAAAGTATTTCTGAAGGCACAGATAAATGATGACTACAGGCAGAATAACAAGCATCGCACCCGCATCGCGATACAGCTCCTGAAGCGTCAGCGATAGGATCTGGTCCTCGTTCGCGATGATCCCCTGGAGACTCGCTATTCTCTTACTGATGGCCGTTTTATCCGGTATCAGAAATAACTTCGCGTAGAAAACGTCATTGAACTGCCATACGATCGAGAATACCGTGACAGTAATGACAGCCGGCATTGCGTTTACCAGCATGATCCTGCTGTATGTGTAAAACATTCCGGCACCATCCACAAACGCAGCCTCTTCTATCTCCTTCGGGAGACCTCTGAAGAACTGATTGAAGATGTAAATGAACAGACCCGAGCGAAGTCCGCATCCCAGCAGCGTCATCAGATACATCGGGATAACGGTTCCCATGACTCCCGCGGTACCGGTCAGTTTGATGCCGATTCCGAAGGGATCGAAGCTCATGAAGGTCATGTATAAGGGAAGCATGATCGTGTGCGAAGGGATGATGATCGTAACCACAACGCATCCGAACAGCAGCTTCTTTAAAGGGAATTCGAATCTTGCGAATCCGTAGCCGACCATTGAGCATATCGCGAGCTGGAGCAGCGTGATCGTAGCCGTGTAAAGAAGGCTCTTCGCAGCCGTCTTCCAGTAGTCGAGTCTGAGGATCGCAAGGCTGTACTTCTCAAGCGTGGGAAAATGAGGAAGTACGAATACCATGGGGTTGAAGGCGTCCGCGTCGGACTTGATCGAATTGGCGATCATACCGATGACGGGTGCCAGGATAACATAGCTTACGCCAATAAGTATCACATACTTAAATACCGTAAGGACCATGTTCTTAAGCTCGTTTCCCGCTATCCTGAGCTTAAGGGGATCATTGATCGTCTTTTTGAATCTGACCGGCAGACTCTCTTTTACTGCTTTTTCAGTCACAATAACTCCCCCTTTCATCAGTTATAGTAGAACGTACGCTTTTGTATCAGTCTTACGATGAGTACCAGTATCAAACAGGTCGTGACCGTGCTCACGAGACTGAATACGGAGCTGAGTCCGTAGTTGAATTCCGTAAACGATGTTCTGTACGCGAGGTCAACAACCTCACTGTTGGTAAAGCTGTCGACGATCGTATAGACAACGTTCGTGATGATGTGCGGCATAACCATCGGGAAAGTTACTTTCCAGAAGGTCTCGTACGCGGTAGCACCCTCGATCTTCGCAACCTCGTAAAGAGATCCGGGGATCGACTGCAGCGCGGCGATAAAGATGATGATCTGTACGCCGGAGGCTTTGATGATGTCATTGATACGCGAAACCGCGCCTGCCAGATAATCGATGACCTTGGCCGGAATACCGAAATTCATGAACATATTCACGAGATAATCGATACTGAATGCCAGCTCCGTGGTCGCGTTGGTCGCGTTAACCTCGGAAGCGGTCGTCGAGATACCGCCGTTCATCATGGTCTCGGCCAGATCCATCATTGCCGAGATAGCTCCCGAGTTAAGTATTACGGGCAGGAAGAATATCGCTCTGAAGAATGCCCTGCCGGGGAACTTCTTGTTAAGCAGCATCGCCATGAACAAACTGAAGAATGTGATAAGCGGTACATCGATCAGCATATTCATGACCGAAGTCGTAAGAACCTGCTTGAACGAGCCGTGCTCCCTGAACGCGTATATGAAGTTCTGGAAGCCGACATATTCGAGCTGGTATCCGCCGGCAACGGGATCAACGGTGAGCTTCGATAAACTGAACTGCTCCGTAAGGAATATCGATCTTACATAAAAGATCAGGAATCCCACTACCCAGGGAAGAATGAACATGTATCCCATTATCATTCTTTTTTGCGGAAGGGTTAATCTGCGTTTCTTTTTGTTCATTTAATTACCCCCTTCCTCTTTGGAAACGGTTTTAACCGTTTCCGATTCCTCGCAGGAAGCTTGACTGTTATTCTGCAACGTCAGGACTTTGTAGGAAAGCGCATCGACCGTTACGCCGTCAACAGTCGCGGATGAAGTTCCGTAGTTAACATAGATCTTCACTCCGTTGCTGTAGGTCACGGTCCTTACGTCACCGTCGATCTTATGACCGGTGATCTGCGCGCCCTCTACGTTTTTAAGCGCCGCGTTTACGAAGTTGTAAGCATCAACGGCCTCCTGTTCGTATACGGCAAATGTGGTCGAGTAGAAACGGTTGAGTCCCGTGTTCTTCATAAGGCTCGACTCCTGCTTCGTGAACTGGTAATGAGGCGATGTGCCGGTCTCGACCAGTTCGAGGAGCTTCTTTGTCTGCTCGTATTTGTCTTCGTAGTTGAGCAGCTTCGAAGAGTAATCGATGCATCCGTGGATGACCATCTGGTAAAGCGGAACGTATTCGTCGCAGATGAAGAACTCGTTCGAGTCGTTCGGAACGTTGATGATGTCTTCGGCATAGTCAAAGGCATATTCGTTGGCCGAATCAAAGAGGAGCTTCTTTCCTGTGCCCTCGAGCTTGTCCAGCTGGGCAAGTACGATGTTGAGCGCCTGCTCGCGGTCCACGATACCTGTTCTCTTCTTATCCGACTGAAGGGTATTGCCGAGGTCTCTTAAGGCAATTCCGTCAATGTCGTATTTCGTGATCTTAGACGTAAACTTGTCAATGTATCTGGGCAGGAACTTAGGTGAGAGCAGATCGTATCTGGTCTCGCTGTAACCGAGCGACGCCGTGTTTCTGTAGGTCGTCGGATTGTTCTGTCCGAACGCGGCTACGTAGCCTCCGCCGTAGTAGCACGAGGATTCCGCGTTGTAGTTGTAGCCCGAATCGGCGAAGGTCACCTTCTGGAAAGCCACGTCTCCGTAAAGCTTTCCGCCGAGGCTCTTCACGGTCGCGTTCAGGTCCTCAAGACCCGATTTTCCGCCGAGCTTCTTTACGACTCTGATGTCATGAGCGGCATCGTGATAGTAGCCTTCGTTGAACCAGCCCTGCAGGTTCATCACCTG
>JAFZKM010000117.1 GCA_017553665.1 Lachnospiraceae bacterium | reverse complement strand
TATCAGAAGATCATCGCGAACCGCGACACCATCATCGCTCAGGCTGAAGAGAAGGCCGTAGAGATCGAGAACGCGGCAAAAGAGCGCGCTCAGCAGATGGTTGACGAGACCAAGATCATGCAGGACGCTTACAAGCAGGCGAACGACCTGATCCAGGACGCTACCGCGAAAGCTGAGGAAGTAAGACGTTCGGCGGAAGAGTTCTCCGATAATGTCCGCACGGGAGTTCTTTCATACGCCGGCGATATCATGAACATCGTTGAGGGCGTGCTTTCATCGTCATACAACGAGATAAAGGACCGCAATGAAAACCTTCTCGGAACGATCAGGGAAAAGCTAGATACGGTTTCTTCGAACCGCAGGGAGATCTTCGAGTCGCTCAACGCCGATCCCGAGGAGCAGTCGCTCGAATACGATGAGGATGATTTCAATTCGGAAGGCTGATACGCTGCTTTTATACCGAATGATCATGGCCGGCGGGTTCATTTTACGAACCCGCCGGCCATTTTTTATTGATTGTTTATTTTTATTTAACGAACAAAAGCGCCGGGCTATGCTATAATCATATATGCGTATAAGTTAAAATGGATTTTTGAGGGTGGATATATGAGTTTTGAAGTTGTGATCCCGGCATACAGGCCGGATGATAAACTGGAGCGTTCGGTCGGCATGCTCCTTCGTCAGAAGGTTAAGCCGTACAGGATAAAGGTTCTGCTGACGACCGATGATGAAACTGAGGTTGATGCGCTTCGTAAAAAGCTCGGCACGGACGTGATCGTCGAGCAGGTAAGAAAGGCTGACTTTACGCACGGCGGTACCAGACAGCGGGGCATGGACGAGGCTGTTTCGGATTATGTTCTGTTCATGACGCAGGACGCCGTGCCCTACGATGAGGGTATGACAGAGGCGCTGCTTAACGCAGTCTGCAAGCCCGGAGCTGCCGTGGCTTACGCGAGACAGGTCGCTTACGGGAACGCCGACAGCGTCGAGAAGTTCACGAGACGATTTAATTATCCCACAAAGAGCCGAACCCAGACGAAGAAGGACCTGGAGACTGTCGGGATTAAGGCTATTTTCTGTTCGGATACATGCGCGATGTACAGCAGAGCGCTGCACAGGGAGATAGGCGGTTTCGACAAGAGCGCGAACTTTAATGAGGACGGCATTTTCGCCTACAATGCGCTGAACGCCGGCTACACCGTTGAGTATTGCGCTGGGGCGAAGGTATATCATTCACATAATATGACGTTCAGGGACCATTTCTCGCGCAACTGCACGATAGCTCTTAACCAGAAGGCTCATCCCGAGATCTATAAGAAGCTCAGGAGTGAGAGTGAGGGCATAAGATACATCAGGACGGGCGTCAGATTCTTCGCGAAGAAAAAGAAGTACAGATGCGCTGCGAAGCTTATTGTTACGGGCGCCGTAAGGTACGCGGGATATTTCTGCGGTAAGCATTTCAGCGGCAGAGGTTGATATATGCACAGTGTTAATATTATTCTTGCCTCTTACAACGGCAGCAAATACATAAAAGAGCAGCTGGATTCACTGTTGAATTCGAACTACAGGGATTTCAGGGTCTTTGTGTGCGATGACTGCTCGACGGACAATACCCGCGAGATAGTCGAGCAATATGTTGAGGCTTATCCCGGAAAAGTGTTCCTTTCAAAGAATGAGCGGAATCTGGGTTCGACATTGAGCTTCCTTACGAATCTCAAACGTATATCGGAAGCCACACCCGCTTCGTACTATATGTTCTGCGATCAGGACGATGTGTGGCTCTCGGACAAGATCTCGCTCGCCGTAAGGCAGATGAAGCGCATCGAGGCCAGAAGAGGCGCGGTTATGCCGATCCTCGTATTCAATGACGCGATAATCGTAGATGATGATCTTAATTTCATAAGCCGCTCTTTTTATAAGACCAATAAGCTGAAAGTCAGGAAAAATAAGTTCTCGCGCATGCTGATCGAGAATAAGTGCATCGGCTGTACCACGATGATGAACGACGCGCTTGTTAAGCTTCTTGATGAGACCGGCCCCGAGATACGTTATCATGACTGGTGGATGGCGCTGATAGCGTCGGCTTTCGGGGTTGTACGCTACAATAAGACGCCTGTTATACTTTACAGGCAGCACGGCGACAATCAGGTCGGACAGACGAATTTCGCCGCATATACAAAGGACCGCGCCGCAAAAAAAGAGGACACCAGGGAACGCCTCCGCAAAACCTACGATCAGGCTGAGCTGTTCTACGATATTTACGGAGAAATGCTTCCGAAGAACAAGCGCAGACATCTGATAAGCTTTATAAAGCTTAAGACTGCGGGATTCTTCTCGAGAAGGCTCATAATCCTCAAGAACAGGTTCTTTAAGTCCGGATTCCTGAGGAATGTCGGTTTACTGTTTTATGTTTGATTAATTGTGCTTCTGCACGGAATGGAGTTGATCACGGATGAGATTTAGGGATCGTTTCGCCAGATTTATGTACGGGCGATACGGATTTGACAATCTGGGGAGATTTTTGATGTATATCACGCTGCTCCTGATGATCTTCAGTGCCGTATTTACCTGGAAAGCGCCGTTTTATATCTGTCTGGCGTGCTTTATTCTGTGTTATTTCAGGATATTTTCTAAGAATATATACAAGCGCGGTTACGAGAACGATAAGTTCCTCTGCGCGAAGGGAAAGGTCCTCAACGCTTTCAGACGTGCCTTCGGAAAAAAGAATAAAAACTCGGACGGATACAGATCCGGATGCAACTGCTACAAGGGCATGGTTTACGACGCAGAGTACAAAGTGTTCAAATGTCCCGACTGCAAACAGAAGCTGAGGGTTCCGCGCGGGAAGGGGCGCATACAGATCACCTGCAGGAGGTGCGGGAGAGAATTTATCAAAAAGACTTGAGTATACTTGGTTCAAGCCGAGTTACGGAGTGGACGGCAACGAGTAAAACTTCTA
>JAFZKM010000116.1 GCA_017553665.1 Lachnospiraceae bacterium | reverse complement strand
GCGGAATCGGTAAGAACGGTAGCGACAACATCGTTCTCGGTAAGCTCGTAGTACTTCGCGAACTTGATGCAGCAGAGAATGTTAGCGATGCCCGAAATGCCGAGATAATCAAGCTTCTCAACCAGCTCGGGATCTACATGGCGCTTGTTGATCAGATAATCATGTCCTGCCTTCTCGTTGAAGAAGCGGATAAGCTGCTGGCTGTCCTCATCGTCGATATCGATGACCATATCGCAGTTCTTGATATTGTGGATCCACGGTACGTGCTTGTCTCCGATACCCTCTATGCGGTGTCCGCCGAAGCCGTTGTTCAGCAGTGTCGGGCACTGGAGAGCCTCACCGGTCGCGCACTTCGCGGTCGGGAATACATCCTTTAAGTAGTCGCCTGCTGCCGTGGTACCTGCGGAACCCGAGGTAAAGCATGCGCCGGCGAATCTTGTCTTATCGGTCTTGATAAGGTTATAGGCCTCTTCGATAGCGGGACCTGTAACATTGTAATGCCACAGGTGGTTGCCCATCTCCTCGAACTGGTTGAAGATCATAACATCCTCACGGGTGTTGCGAAGCTCCCAGGTCTTGTCGAAGATCTCCTTAACATTACTCTCGCAGCCGGGTGTGGCGATGGTCTCGCTCGCAACGGTCGAAAGCCACTCAAAACGTTCCTTGCTCATCTCCGCGGGCAGGATAGCGATCGAATAGCATGAAAGCAGCTTCGAATCGAATGCGCCGCCGCGGCAGTAGTTGCCTGTCGAAGGCCATACAGCCTTATGATAGGTGGAATCGAACTGTCCGGTTACGAGTCTGGGAAGCAGACATCCGATGGATGCGCCAACCTTATGGCAGCCGGTGGGGAACCACTTACCTACGAGGCAGACGATCTTCGCGTCAACGCCGGTCAGCTCCTTGGGCAGTACGAGGAAGTTCGGCTTTCCGAACTGGCCGCCTTTCTCCTTCGGCTCGTTATGCCATGTAATCCTGAAAAGGTTCAGGGGATTGATATCCCACAGACCTACATCACTGAGTTTGGTGCGGATCTTCTCCGGAATGAGTCCGGGATCCTTCATCTGGGCAAAAGTAGGGAGAATAATGTTTCTCTCGCGTGCGCGATCGATATTCTTCTGCAGCACCTGTTCATTTCTGGTTAAATCAATCATTTGATAATCCTCCATTCCAACTTTCCGGTCTACCGGGAAACTATCTCCGAACATCTTCCCCGACATATAAAATAATAGCACAGAAACGCAAAAAATCAATACATCTGCACAATTATTTTTAGGCTTTTCCAAAAATATTTTTAGGTTTGCATCAAAATGTCTTGAAAACCGCTGTTTTTAATGGTAAAATTTATTAATGCAAACAGGGTTTTACACGTCTTTTTTATACATATTATACAAAGGAGGCCTAAATCATGTTACTTATCGGAAACGGACGGGTCATCACGAGGGACAGCGCGAATCCTTTCATCGAGAACGGCGCAGTGGTCTGCGACGGGAAGCTGATCACCGAGATCGGCGACTATTCCGCGCTGAAGGCAAAATACCCTTCTGCCGAATTCATCGATGCCAAGGGCGGGCTGATCATGCCCGGTCTCATCAATGCCCATAACCACATCTACAGCGCGATGTCGCGCGGTATTTCCATCAAAGGCTATAATCCGAAAGGCTTCCTTGACATACTCGACGGTATGTGGTGGACTCTCGACAGGCATCTGAGCCTTGAGGCTACGCGCTTTTCCGCGGAAGCCACATATATTGACTGCATAAAGAACGGCTGCACTACGATCTTCGATCATCACGCGAGCTTCGGCGAGATCCCCGGCTCACTCTTCGCGATCGCCGAGGAATCGAAGAAATACGGCCTCCGCTCATGTCTCTGCTATGAAACCTCCGACCGCGACGGCGAGGAGAAGTGCGACCAGGCCATAAAAGAGAACGTTGATTTCATCAATTACTGCGAGAAGGACGATTCCGACATGCTCGCCGGCATGTTCGGAATGCACGCGCAGTTCACTCTTTCCGACAGGACTCTTGATAAATGCGCTTCTGCTCTTCCGGGCGATGCCGGTTATCACATCCATGTCGCAGAAGGCATCGAGGACCTGCACGACTGCCTGCATAAGTACGGAAAGCGCATCGTCGACAGACTCATGGACCACAACATCCTCGGCCCCCATACCATCCTCGGCCACTGCATTTACGTGAGCGAGCGTGAGATGGACCTGATCAAAGAGACCGACACCATGGTGGTCCACAATCCCGAGTCAAACATGGGCAATGCCGTAGGATGCCCGCCCACCCTGAAGATCATGGAAAAAGGCATTCTGACCGGACTCGGCACCGACGGCTACACGAATGACATGTTTGAATCTATGAAGGTCGCGAACATCCTGCACAAGCATAATCTCTGCGATCCCACGGTAGCGTGGGGCGAGGTTCCTCAGATGCTCTTCGAGAACAATGCGGAGATGGGCCGCAGGTTCTTCAAGACACCGTTCGGCCGCCTGATCCCCGGCTATTCGGCAGATATCGCGGTTCTCGACTACAAGCCTCTCACACCCATGAGCGGCGACAACTGCAACGGCCACATCTTATTCGGCATCAGCGGCCGCTATGTTACCTCGACGATCTGCGCCGGAAAGGTTCTGATGAAGGACCGCGAGATCCCCGGCCTCGACGAGGAGAAGTTCTACGCGGACTGCAGACAGGCCTCGAAGAAGGTCTGGGACGCCATTAACGCAGGCAGATAAATCAGGAGGATATATATGAGCGACAGAATGATCCCGATCCCGTTTGAACAGCTTATCACGAGATTGTTTGAGGAATATAAGAAATACGGCACCGTTTACGGCGTCCATAAAAAATACGTCGCGCCCGAAGGCCGCACATTAAGCCTTTTCGGCGAGACGATGGAGACTCCCTTCGGACCCGCGGCGGGCCCGAACACACAGCTCGCGCAGAACATCATCGCGGCTTATTTCGCGGGCTGCCGCTTCTTCGAGCTGAAGACAGTACAGAAGCTCGACGGCGAGGATCTTCCGGTGGCGAAGCCCTGCATACTTGCCGAGGATGAGTGCTACAACTGCGAGTGGTCCACGGAGCTTACGGTTCCCCAGGCATTCGACGAGTACGTGAAGGCTTGGTGGGCCTGCAAGCTGATGGCGATCGAGCTCGGACTCGGAAGCCCCGACGGCTTCATTTTCAACATGAGCGTCGGATATGACCTTGAGGGCATCAAGCTTCCCAAGCTGGACGCCTTTATCGAAGGTCTTAAGGACGCCTCAAACACGCATATCTGGCAGGAGTGCCGCGGCTATACGCTCGCGCATATCTCCTCGTTTAAGAAGGTTACGATGGCCGACGTCGAGGCATTTTCGCCGAAGGTATGCACCTCTGCGACACTTTCGACCCTGCACGGATGTCCCTCGGAGGATATCGAGAAGATCGCGACCTATCTGCTGACCGAGAAACACGTGAACACATTTATCAAGTGCAATCCCACGCTGCTCGGCTATGACTACGCGCGTGCCACGCTCGACGAGATGGGCTATGACTACATTCAGTTCGGACGCTTCCATTTTGAGGACGATATGCAGTATGAGCTTGCGGTTCCGATGCTCAGGCGGCTTCAGGAGATCGCGGCCCGCGAGAACCTTGAATTCGGCGTGAAGATCACGAATACATTCCCCGTTGACGTTAAGCGCAATGAGCTTCCGAGCGAGGAAATGTACATGTCCGGCAAGTCGCTCTACCCGCTCTCATTGAGCGTAGCGATGAAGCTGTCAAAGGATTTCGAAGGCAAACTCCGCATCAGCTATTCCGGCGGCGCGGACGCGTTCAATATCACAAAACTGTATAAGGCCGGCATCTGGCCCATTACTTTCGCCACAACCATCCTTAAGCCCGGCGGATATAACCGCGTTCTGCAGATCGCGGGCGAATTTGAAAAGCAGGAATACGGGGCATTTAAGGGTGTAGACTCCGACGCGGTAACGCGCCTTGTCGAAGAGGCCAAAAAGGATCCTCATCACACCAAGCCCGTAAAGATCCCTCCGTCGCGCAAATCAAAGAAGGAAGTCCCGATCACCGACTGCTTCATGGCTCCCTGCTCCGAGGGCTGCCCGATCCACCAGGATATCACGGCTTACATGAAACTCGTCGAAGCCGGCCGCTATCTCGACGCCATGAAGGTCATCGGCCTCAAGAACGCAGTTCCGAACATTACCGGCACGATCTGCGCTCATCCCTGCATGAGCAAGTGCACACGCAATTTCTACGAGTCGCCCGTTACGATCCGCGCGAAGAAGCTCATCGCCGCGCAGAAAGCGGGTGTGGATTACGAGAAGTACCTTGGCGAGAAGAAGCTTCATTCGATCGCGTCCAACGGCATCAAAGTCGCCGTTATCGGCGCGGGTCCCGCGGGTATCGCGGCCGCGAACCAGCTCTCGCGCGCAGGCTTTGATGTTACCGTTTACGAAAAGCGCTGCTCGGGCGGCGGTACCGTTGCCCATGTTATCACCGAGCAGAGGATAAACCGCGACGCGATCGCGCAGGATATCAGCTACGCGACAGCGCTCGGCGCAAGATTCGAATTTAACCACGAGATCACCTCGCTCGACGAGCTCCGCTCTGCAGGCTTCAAGTTCGTTATCATCGC
>JAFZKM010000115.1 GCA_017553665.1 Lachnospiraceae bacterium | reverse complement strand
GGCGCGCCTGGATCTTCGCGAGCTCGATCACGGTGATGATCAGGTCAGCAAAGAACAGCGCGTAGAACACGATGAACAAAGCGTTGCGCAGGAAAGCGGGCACTTTTTCCACCGTCATGATCACCGCGGGCTGGATCAGCTTCATTACGAATACGCAGCCGAAGCCCCACATCAGCGAGAACCGCAGGCACACATAGCCCATGATGTTGAAATGTTCATCGGTGTAGTCCCACCAGCGCTGGTGGAATATCTTCTCCATTACGAAGCCCGTCAGGAACTCCAGCACCGACGTCAGAACCACGGATCCCGCATAGAGCAGCAGGAGGCTCTCCTGCAGGGGCGTGAGCGCCAGTATGACTATCGTCGCGCCGAAACCGTATATGGGGCACACAGGGCCGTTTAAGAAGCCCCTGTTGATAAACCTGCCCGTGGTCACCGCGTGATAGACTACCTCCACGCACCAGCCGACCACCGAGTAGAACATAAAAAATGCAAGTAATTGATTCAGATCATAACCCATAGTACTGTCCTTCTTTCCTGAACTCATTTTAAGGCGGAGCGGGCTTTTTGTCAAAAATGAACCGCAGCCCCGTCCCTTCGTGCGGAAAAGTGGTATAATCATCCGTGAGGAGGTTTTGCTTATGAAGGAGATAATGAAAAGACTGATCGTTCTGATCCTGGCGGCAGTGTTTCTGACCGGTTTCACCGGGAAGACCGTGGATGTATCTGCGAAGGCAAAGCCTTCACGTCCGTCTGTCACGCTGCTTAGGTCCGGGAGCGGAACGGAGATCACGGTTACGATCGGTAAAACGCCCGGCGCCGAAGGGTACAGGATCTACCTGAAAGAGTCCGGGGCCGCAAAGTATAAAAGGGTCAAGACGCTGAAAAAGAGCGGCGTTGAAGTACGGACATACAGGATAAAAAAACTTGATCCCGACAGGGTTTATCAGATCAAAGTCAGGGCATACGGAAGTGACGGCGGCAAAAAGGTGTGGAGCAAATACAGTGAGGTCAGAACTGCCCGGGCGGAGATAAGTAAAGGCGTCATCATCACCTTCGGATCCTATGAGCAGGACGCGGATTTCGAAAACGGCCCTGAACCGCTCGAGTGGATCGTTCTGAGTCGGGACGGTGACAGGCTGTTCTTAGTCAGCGCTTACGCGCTTGAGGCCGGCGTTATCGATGAGGATGAGGACGATGTAAAATTTGACGGTTACTGGAAAAACAGCGAGATGCGCTCCTATCTGAACAATTCCTTTATCTCGAAGGCATTTACCGAAGAAGAAGCCGCCGCGATAGCGTATACGGAACTGGAAGACGCAGGGACCGCGGACAGGGTATTCCTGCTCTCTCTTGACGAAGTGAAGAACGCTGAACTGGGCTTTGAGCGTACAGAAGACCGCAGATGCGCGCCGACCTCGTACGCTGTGTACTGGGAGGACGAAGAAACCGAATGCGAAGGAGTCTGGATCTGGAACGATCCCGAATTCGGCCCCGTATATAGGACAAATGATCATCGGATCTCATGTTTCTGGTGGCTTCGCACACCCTGCACAGATAAGACCGGTAAACCGAACGGATCTTTTTACATGGTCAGGGACAGCGGAAAGTTCACGGAAGTCCGCTGCTGGGGCGAAGACGTATACACCGGCAGAGCAGATTACGATGAGGAGTTTTATATCGAAGATAACGGCTTCGGAATACGCCCCGCGATGGTCATAGCCGTCGATGAGGCTTCGAAGAAGTTGATCGGTCTGACAGACAGGACCATGAAATGAGCCACGGGGACGGTTCTTTTGGTATCGAACTGCATTACCAAAAGAACCGTCCCCATGGCTTAGTTATCAAAACATGGCTTATTACTTGAATGAATTCACATTCTTGCTGTCTACCGGTACATACGGTACCCAAACATACAGCGCGTCATCGGTGACGCCATCCACGCCTGCGGAGGAACCGTTCTTCGCGAGCGCTATAGCGAGCTGGATCGCTGCCTGGCCCTGACCTACCGCCGACTGGTATACCGTGAACTGCATGCCGCCCTCACGGATCGAATCACAGCCGCTGTCGGTCGCGTCGACTCCGACTACCGGGATCTTCGCTGTATCAATGCCGAGTTCCTTCATCGCGCGTACCACGCCGATCGCCATCGAATCGTTATTGCAGATCACGGCGTCGTAGGGCTGGCCGGTTTTTAAGAATATCATGAAAGAATCGTAAGCTTTGTCGGTGTCCCAATACGCGGTATCGTTGAAAACGTAGGTAACATCTACATTATTCTTCTTGAAATAGTCCTTAACGCCCTTTGTTCTGGAGACCGAAGCGGGGTGTCCGGGCTGGCCGGAAAGGATCATCACGTTCATCTTCGAAGGCTTTCCGAGCTTGTTCCAAACGTACTCGGCCTGGAAGGTCGCGGCGTCGTTCTCATTACTTCCGACATACATGTATTTGTCCGCTTCAAGCTTATCTTCCTCGGGCTGCGCATTGATGAAAATGACGGGTTTATCGCCTGCCGCCACTTCCATCTGCAGTACTGTCTCGCTGTCCACAGGGTTGCAGATGATGATGTCATAGCCCGAATTAGCCGCGCTGCGCACCTGCTCTACCTGCGTGTCCACGCTCGCGCACTGATCGCCGACTGTGACCGAAACGCCGGCCTTTTTCCCGGAATCAACGATCGCGTTCATCAGCAGTTCCTTGAAGTCATCGAGGACCGGCGTGGTGAAGAATACCTTTATGCCCGATCCCGATGCCGATCCGGAGGAGCTTCCGCCGGCGGCGCACCCTGTCAGGGAAACTGTTATCGCGATACAAGTGAGCAAACTGATCAAAATCCGTCTGATTTTTGTATTCTTAATCATCTCTTTGGCCTCCTCAAATCTTGAACTTCTGAACGTAGGATGTAAGCGTCTGGCTGGTTCCCGCAAGCTCATGCGAGTTGTCCGCGACATCCTGACTACTCTTGGTGATATTGTTGGCCATTTCTACCATATTCTGCGAGGTTGCGAGGATCTCGTCCGCGCTCGCGGCCTGCTCCTCGGAGATAGCGGCTACGTTGGTCGCTACGTCCTCAACCTTCTGAATATCGGTGATCATTGCTTCAATGAGACCGTTGGTCTCCTGAATATTGTCATAGATCTGATCGAATGTCTTAACCGCCGCATGGATGCGATCGCTGTTCTCCTTAATGCTGTCCGCGCTCGCGTCTGCCTGGCTTACCGCGTCTCCGATCAGAGCCCTGATCTCGTCAATGAGATGTGAAATGTTGTTCGCGCTTTCAGCCGAGGTCTGCGCCAGCTTCGCGATCTGCGTAGCAACAATGGCAAAGCCTCGTCCTGCCTCGCCCGCTCTGGCCGCCTCTATGCTGGCGTTCAGTGAGAGCAGGTTCGTCTCCTCGGAAATGCTGCCGATCATGCCTACGATCTTCGTGATCTCCTCGGATGCCGCGCCTACCTTGCTGATAGACTTAACCAGCTTCTCGTTCGCCGTAGAGATATCTCCCATCGCCTCGCTGAGGCTCTCCATATCAGCGCGGCCCTTCTGGGAAATGCCTACGGTCTCCTTCATGCTGTCATGAGCCTTGTCCGAATTGCCCCTCGTATCGGAAACAACGCCGGCCAGAATGCTCGCGTTCTGCGCGATATCATTAACCGCGACCGCAAGCTCGTCAACCGTGGAATTCAGCTGCTTCATGGCGTCTGCCTGCGACTGTGAAGCCTCGAACATGGTCTTCGAAACTCTGTCCGAATTGTCCGATTCTTCTTTCAGCTTCTCCGACTCGTCGCTGATGCTCTGGAGCATCTTCTTCATGCTGTCAACAAAATCCGAAACCTTCGATCCCATGAGGCCGATCTCATCATTGCTCGAGGAATCAACCTCGATCGTGAAGTCGCCTTCGGACATCGCGGCAATATTATCTGAAATCTGAGTAAGAGGTGCGATAACGCGTCTTACTACAAGAAGGATAAGTACGGTGATCATGGCGATCGCAACCGCTCCGACTACGAAGAGGAGGATGCCCATCTGCGATACCGACTTGAGGATGATGCTCTCGGGAATGTAGGAAACAAGTACCCAGTCGGTACCCGAAACCGACGCGAACGCGACCATATTGCCATCGATCTCTCTGCTGTCGAGATCGTCGTTCATGATCGCTTCCGCAGCTCCGGCAAGGAGCGCGTCGCTCGAGGACGCCGAAAGTTTGCTTCCGATAAGGCTGACGTCTCTGTGCGCCAGTATCTTATAATCGTTCGTATCTACAAGGAAAGAGCTCGCGTTCTTCATTTTTACGCCCGAATTGACAATGCTGCTGATCTTGTCAAGCGTAACGTCCGCGCCCAGAACCTTAATAACGTCCGTGCCGTCGTTCAGAATACCCGTGGCGCTGATACCGGTCTGCCCAAGGCTG
>JAFZKM010000114.1 GCA_017553665.1 Lachnospiraceae bacterium | reverse complement strand
CGAGCGACATGCTCGAGTGGCACGGCCATAACGATTTCTATAAGGGCGTCGTTAACGCGACCACAGCCTGGATGTACGGCTGCGGCGCAGTAAACTGCTCACTCCTCGGCATAGGAGAGCGTACGGGCAATGTTCCCGTTGAGGCCATGGTCATGGAATACGCGTCCCTCAGGGGCAATTTCAACGGCATGGATCCTCATGTGATCACCGAGATCGCCGATTATATCGTCAATGAGACCGGTTACGATCTGCCTCCCATGACACCGTTCGTAGGCCGCAACTTCAATCTTACGCGTGCCGGCATCCATGCGGACGGCATGCTGAAGGACGAAGAGATCTACAATATCTTCGATACAGAGAAGATCCTCGGACGTCCCGCTTCCGTATCGGTTACCAATACTTCCGGTCTCGCGGGCATCGCGTGCTGGATCAATAACCGCTATCATTTAAGCTTCGACAAGGCCATCAGCAAAAAGCATCCCGTTGTCGAGAAGATCAAGCAGTGGGTTGACAAGGAATACGAGGAAGGCCGCGTAACACTCATCTCCGATCCCGAGATGATCGCGCAGATAGAGCTTTATAAAGATGAGCTCATAGCTTCCGGAATTGATATCAAATAAGACAAATAAGGCGCGGGCCGCAGCCCGCGCCTGTTCTTTTTAGAAATCAAAGTATCTTTCCGCGTTATTGTACGAGATATCCTGCACCATCTTTCCGAGCAATTCCTCGTCCCACGGATACTCTCCGTTCTCCACGAAGCCCGCGATAAGATTACACATGATGCGGCGGAAATACTCATGTCTCGGGTATGAAAGGAAGCTGCGCGAATCTGTCAGCATTCCGATGAAGTTGCCGAGCACGCCTTCGTTCGCGAGCGATCTCATCTGCGCTTCCATTCCGTCCTTATGATCGTTGAACCACCATGCGGAACCGTGCTGTAATTTGCCTATTGCCGCGGAATCCTGGAAGCATCCCATGATCGTCTCGATAACAGCGTTATCGTTGGGATCGAGACTGTATATGATCGTCTTCGGAAGCTTATCCTTTTTGTCGAGCATGTTCAGGAAATCCGCGAGCTGGGGTCCGGGCGCTCCGTTTAAGATGCAGTCATAACCGGTATCGGGTCCGAGCTTTGCGAACATCCTGGAGTTGTTATTGCGCTTGCAACCATAATGAAGCTGCATCGTCCAGCCTCTTTCGGCATATTCTTCTCCGAAGAATCCGAGGATAAACGTCTTATATTTCGCGATCTCCTCAGCCGTAACGGCCTCGCCGGCATAGGCCTTTTTAAAGATCGCGTTTGCCTCTTCAAAGTCAACGTCAACATAAGGCGCGTACTCAATGCCGTGATCCGCAAGCTTGCAGCCGTGCGCAGCGAAGAAATCGAGTCTGTTCTTAAGGGCCTTCTTTACGCAGTTCAGGCACATGATCTCCATGCCTGCCGCCTCGCCGAGCTTCTTTACATATGCCGCGAACTCGGGCTTCTCGATGTTAACGATCTTATCGGGACGCCATGCGGGAAGCACTGTGATGTCAAAGCTCTGATCCGCCTTGATCTTCTCATGATACTCAAGAGAATCGACAGGATCGTCGGTCGTGCAGACAAGTTTTACGTTCGACATCTTCATCAGGCCTCGCGCGGAAAACGCGGGCTCCGCGAGCTTCGCGTTGCACAGGTTCCAAACCTCTTCGGCTGTCTTTGAATTCAGCACGCCCTGATATCCGAAAAAGGCGCGGAGCTCCAGGTGGCTCCACTGATATACCGGATTGCCGATGCATTTTTCAAGAGTCTCAGCGAATTTGAAGAACTTCTCCTTATCGGGCGCGTCTCCGGTAACATACTTCTCATCAACGCCGTTCGCGCGCATCAGGCGCCATTTGTAATGGTCTCCGCCGAGCCATACCTCGGTGATATTCTTAAATCTCCTGTCTTCCCAGATCTCCTTCGGACTCAGGTGACAATGGTAATCGATGATCGGCATCTTCGCCGCGTAGTTGTGATACAGGATCTTCGCCGTCTCACTGTTCAGGATAAAATCCTTATCCATAAATGCTTTTGCCATAGTATGTCCTCTCTTATCTCTGAACGCGTCCCGAGCCGTCTCCGCCCGCAAGCTTCTTAACCTCGTCAACGGTAACCATATTGAAATCACCCTCGATGCTGTGCTTTAAGCAGCTCGCAGCAACAGCGAACTCGATGGTATCCTGCGCGCTGTAATCATTAAGGCAGGAGTAAATGAGGCCGGCGCCGAATGAATCTCCGCCGCCCACACGGTCAACGATGTGGATGCGGTAGGTCTTGCTGAAGTAATAATCCTTTCCGTCGTAGAGCATCGCCGCCCAGTCATTGTCGTTCGCGGAAATGGAGCTGCGCAGCGTGATCGCCACCTTCTTGAAGCCGAAGCGGTCAGCAAGCTGCTTCGCGACATCCTTATAGCCCTCATGGTTAACCTTACCCGTGGTAACGTCGGTGTTGCTCGCCTTGATGCCGAATACATCGTCGGCGTCCTGCTCGTTCGCGATGCATACGTCAACGTACTGCATGAGCTCGCCCATGACCTTGCCTGCCTTCTCCTTGCTCCAGAGTTTGTTGCGGTAGTGCAGGTCGCAGCTGATCGTAACGCCCTTTGCCTTTGCGGCCTTGCAGGCAGCGAGGCAGAGCAGCGCGCAGTTGTCGCTGAGCGCGGGGGTAATGCCCGTGAAATGGAACCAGTCGGTTCCCTCAAAAATGTCATCCCAGTCAAAATCGTCAGGCGAAGCTGTCGCGATCGAAGAACCGGCGCGGTCATAGATGACCTTCGAAGGTCTCTGGCTCGCGCCCTTCTCGAGGAAATAGATTCCCACTCTGTCGCCGCCGCGAACGATATCGTCGGTATCTACGCCGAATCTGCGGAGCGAATTGATTCCTGCCTGTCCGATCTCATGCTTCGGGAGCTTTGTGACAAATGCCGCGTCCACGCCGAAATTCGCCAGCGAAACAGCTACGTTGGCCTCACCGCCGCCGTATGTAGCGCCGTATGTGTCTGCCTGAACAAAACGATAGTATCCTTCGGGAGCGAGTCTTAACATGATCTCGCCGAAAGTAACAACTCTTTTCATTTATATGTCCTCCTTTATCTGCCGCACAGCTTCTCATCCGTGCCGCCGCTTATCATTTCTGCATTAAATGTACCGCGAATCCGCCGAATTCCTCATCAAGGTAGATGGCCTTTAAATTGCCCTTCTCATCTCTCTTCGCGGAATCGAGGTTGAACTTCGCGCCGCGCTGCTCGAGATGATACATCGCGCGCTCGATCGAATTTGTCCTGATCGCGATATGGCCCATCGTTCCGAGATACTTTGACTTCATCAGTTCTACGCCGCTGCCCGCGAATATCGAGCTGTTGCCGTCCTTGCGCGCGAAACCGAAGATCTTCGCGTACCTGTCGGCAGTCTCCGAAGCAGCGTCTTCGCTGTCGAGGTTAACTCCGACATGAACCACTTCAAAGCCGAGGATAGTCTCAACGGCCTCTCTCGAAAGACGCGTGATCTCATCGAAATTGCCTGCCGCAACAAGCTTCTTGTCTACCATCCAGCTGCCGCCGCACGCGAGAACCTTGTTGAACGAAAGGTAATTGTTAATATTGCCCGAGTTAATGCCGCCCGTAGGCATGAACTTCACTCCGCCGTAAGGCGCGCTCATCGCCTTGATCATGGCGATGCCGCCGGCAGCCTCGGCAGGGAAGAATTTAACGACTTCAAGTCCGTACTCGAGAGCGACCTCGATATCCGAAGGTGACGAACATCCGGGTGTGACGGGGATGCCCTTATTAACACAGTACTCTACTACCTTCGGGTTAAGGCCGGGGCTTACGATGAACTTCGCGCCCGCAGCGACCGCGCGGTCCACCTGCTCTGTCGTGAGCACCGTTCCCGCGCCCGTAAGCATCTCGGGCAGCTCCTTTGTAAGTGTCCTGATAACATCCTCCGCCGCGGCGGTCCTGAAAGTAACCTCAGCGCACGCGATCCCGCCCGCGAGCAGCGCTTTTCCCAACGGAAGCGCGTCCTTCGCATCATCCAGGGCAATAACGGGAACAATACCGATCTTACCCAGTTTGGCCAGTACATCGTTCATGTGGAAATCCTCCTTAAATGTTTCATATAATGAAACCGTGTTTTGTCTTGTGATACACTGATTATATTACGGAATTTATTAAATGTCAACGACTTCCCTCTAAACCCTTGTGTTTTAAATAGGGAAATGCTACTATTAAAATGTGGTTTCACAATGTGAAATTATATATGAAGGAAGCATCAGAAATGGATACAAAGACTACCAACCCGATCCAGTCGGCAGACAGGATCTTCGCAATTCTTGAAGCGCTCGCGGATCACGGGTCCATGAGGATCATCGATCTGAGCGAGCTCCTTGAGCTCCATAAGAGTACTGTCCACCGTCTCCTTGCGTCGCTCATAAGTATGGGCTATGTGACGCAGAACGAACAGACCGGCGCGTACACTCTTACATTTAAGCTTGTGGAGATGTCGGGCAAGATCCTTAAAAATACAGACATCCTGAACCTTGTCAGACCTTATGCCGAGCAGCTCAGCAATGCCTGCGACGAAACCGTTCATTTTGTCAGGAAGACCGGAAGCAATGTTCTCTACATCGAAAAGCTTGAGTCCCAGTCGGTAAAAGCCAGGTCATTCCGCCTGTCTTCGCAGGTCGGGCTTACCCGCCCGATGTACTGTTCCGCGGTCGGCAAGGTGATACTTGCGTATCTTCCCGAGGAAGAAGTTAAGTCTATCTGGGATTCTTCCGATATAGTCAAAAAGACGGATTACACGATAACCGATCTTAAGACTCTTAAAAAAGAGCTTGAACTGATCCGCAGCAGAGGCTATGCCCTCGATAACGAAGAAAACGAACTCGGCATCAGATGCATCGCGGTTCCCGTTTTCGATTATCATGACACTCCGCAGTACGCCCTCAGTATTTCGACGCTCGTCAGCAGAATGCCCGACGAACGGCTCGGAAGTCTGTCAGAGCAGCTGCTTTCGACCGCCCGCGACATTTCCCGTGTATTGGGCCATAAAGAATGACCTACAGGAGGTATTTCCCCCATGGAAATCAAACGAATCAATATCAATGAAGCCGCACCCGGCATGCTTGTTGCCGAGGATATACTCAATACCTCCAACCAGCTGATCGTCCCCAAGGATTCGACACTGACGGATAAGGCTATCGCCCGCATGCGCTTCCATATGATCGGCAGCTTCCGCATTTTCGTGGACGATAAATCAGGGACTGCTCCCGCCCCCGCGCCCGAACCTAAGCCTGCGGTCAAAGAGCCCTCCTATTTCGACAAGCTCCGTGAGACCGAAGAATTCGTCGCGTACAGCGGTTCATTCAACAATACCGTTTCCACCATGGAAGACGAATTCAAAAAGATGCTCTCCGGCCAGAAGCTGGCTGATACCGAGACGCTCACCGCAGCCACCGAGAATCTGCGCGCGTCCTGCCGTACCGGCATTCAGGTATTTGACCTGCTCCACTGCTTCCGCGAGTATGACGACACCACTTATGCGCATTCGCTCAATGTTTCACTGATCTGCGCCGTGGAAGGCGAATGGCTCGGCTTTTCCGATAAAGACATCCAGACCCTGATCCAGTGCGGTCTGTACCACGATGTGGGCAAGATGATGATACCGAAAGAGATCCTCGACAAGACCACACCGCTCACCCCCGCGGAGAGAAAAACCGTCGAGGGGCATGTTGTCGCAGGCTACAATATCCTTAAAGACAAGGACATCGACAACAGCATAAAGCTCAGCGCCGTCATGCATCACGAGCGCTGCGACGGCAGCGGTTATCCGATGAACCTGACCGCGGACAGGATCGACGAGTTCGCGAAGATCGTCGCGATCGCCGATGTCTACGAGGCCATGACGAGCCCGAGATCCTACCGCAAAGGCAAATGTCCTTTCGAGGTTTTGCGCCTGTTTGAGAGCGAGGGCCTCACCCATTTCGATCCGAAGTACCTTATGGTATTCATGGAGAATATCACCCAGAGCTATATGGGCACGCGCGTCCGCCTGAACAACGGCACGGTAGGCACGATCGTTTACATCAATAAGCTCTGCTATTCAAAGCCCCTGATCCAGGTCGCTGACGGCAATTATGTCGACCTTATGAAGGATCACAGCCTTTATATCGAAGCAATGCTTTAACACACATATAAAAAGAGCAGGAGATCGATCTCTCCTGCTCTTATTCCATGCCGTTCAGCCGGCCTTGAGTTTGAACTTCTGGATAGCCTTTGTATCGGTATCCTCCACTCTTTCTATCATGGCTCCGAGTTCCTTGAGCTTGACCTCGAAATGCTCGTAGCCTCTCTCTATATATTCAACCTGTTCAACGATCGTAAAGCCTTCAGCGGCAAGTCCGGCGATAACGAGCGCCGCGCCCGCGCGAAGGTCGGGTGAGCATACCGTAGCTCCGGTAAGCTTCTCCACGCCGTTGATGATCGCGGTATTACCTTCAACCTTAATGCTCGCTCCCATCCTGGTGAGCTCATCCACATACTTAAAACGGTTTTCGAAAATGCTCTCGGTAACGATGCTCGTACCCTCGCTGAACGCCAGCGTAGCGGTCATCTGAGGCTGCATATCCGTCGGGAATCCGGGATATACAAGAGTCTTGAGCTGTGTATGTCCGAGTCTTCTGTTCGCGATGACCCTGATCGAATCATCGTCTTCAGCTACCTCGCAGCCGATCTCGAGAAGCTTCGCGGTAATGGCCTCGAGATGCTTGGGGATGACGTTTTTGATCAGAACGTCGCCGCGTGTGGCCGCAGCCGCAAGCATAAATGTGCCTGCCTCGATCTGGTCGGGAATGATCGAATATGTGCTTCCGTGGAGCTTCTCAACTCCGCGGATCCTGATAACATCCGTTCCTGCGCCCTTAATGTTCGCTCCCATGCTGTTCAGGAAGTTCGCGACATCAACGACGTGAGGTTCCTTCGCGCAGTTCTCGAGAATGGTCTGTCCCTCCGCGAGGACCGCAGCAAGCATGACATTGATCGTAGCGCCTACGGACACAAGGTCAAAATAGATATGGTTTCCCGTAAGCTTCTCAGCCTTCGCGTTAACCATACCGAAGCTGATGTCCACATCCGCGCCGAGAGCCCTGAAGCCCTTCGTATGCTGCTCGATGGGTCTGCTGCCGATATTGCAGCCGCCCGGGAGCGGAACCTGCGCGCTTCCGCACTTTCCGAGAAGTGCTCCTATAAGATAATATGATCCGCGCATCTTGCGCATGCTTTCGTTATCTACTTCAACACTGCTGATCGTGCCGACGATCTTCACCGTATGTCTGTCGATCCTCTCAACCACAGCACCGATCTCGCTGATGGCATCAAGTAAAACGTTTATATCAAGAACATCGGGAAGATTCTCGATGATAACAGGCTCATCAGTCATTATTGCAGCCGCAATAACTCCGAGCGCCGCATTCTTTGCCCCGTTGATGACAACTTCACCCGCAAGGCTGCAGCCCCCTTTGATAATGTATTGTTCCATTTTCCACCTCTATATGATTCGTTCCGAAAACGAGTTAATGATCATGCTGACATAATTCGGACATATATGTCATAATTATGGTTAGCATAATTATAACACAACAGTAGAAAATGTAAACCCCTCATAAT
>JAFZKM010000113.1 GCA_017553665.1 Lachnospiraceae bacterium | reverse complement strand
CGGGCACGGAACCCGTCCTCCGCGTAATGGTCGAGGCCGGAACGCTCGAGGAATGCGAGCGCGAGGTTGACTCGGTCATCGCGGTACTCAAAGAAAAAGGACACGTTGCGGAATAAAACAATGCGGCAAACCCCTATCTCAGGTTTGCCGCTATTTTTGTTATCAGATCTTCTCTTCTGAACGGCTTCGGAACATGCGCGTTCATTCCCGCGTCCAGCGCCGCCTGTATATCCGACGCGAACGCGTTCGCCGTCATCGCGATGATCGGGATCGAGGCAAGCTCGGGATTCTCGAGCGCGCGTATCCTGCGTGTGGCTTCAAGTCCGTCCATTACCGGCATCGCGACATCCATCAGTATCAGATCGATGTCTCCCGGCTTCGAATTCCTTACCGTCTCTACCGCGTCGATACCACAGGTCGCTTTTTTGATATTGAATCCGAACTTGCCGAGAACATACTCGGCCAGTTTGACGTTGGTAGCCGTATCATCCACCACGAAGATCGTCTTGCCTTCGTAGTTCCTGCTCATCGCTTCGCGTACGGCTGCGTCCTCGGGTGTCTCCTCCGCCTTCTCTTCAGCGGGTTCGAGCGGCAGCACGATGATGAATTCGCTGCCCTTGCCCTGCTCCGTCTTCAGATCCACGGTTCCGTGCATCAGATTGACGATATTCTTAACGATCGCCATACCGAGACCGGTGCCCTGCGTTTCATGCACGGCGCCCTTATCCTCTCGCGTAAAGGCTTCCCAGATATGATCCTTGAACTCCTCCGACATGCCTATTCCGGTATCTTTGACACGGATCTCGTAGGTCAGTTTGTCGGTCCTGTCGGTCAGTCTGCCCGAAAGCAGCACGCTTCCGCCCGCGTTCGTGAATTTATAGGCATTTGACAGCAGATTCAGCAGTATCTGGCGGAATCTGAGCTTGTCGCATTTGACCGTATCGTCGCCGAGTTCCGAGATCTCCACACGGAAATCAAGGTCCTTCTCCTTCATCTTGTCACGGATCATGTCGGCGCATTCGTTAAACAGATCCCTGACGCGCGCGGGCGTGGGCGCGAGCTCCATCTTTCCGCTCTCAATGCGGCTCATGTCCAGAATATCGTTGATCAGGTTCATGAGGTGGTCGCCGGCCGAAACTATCTTCTCTATATACTCCTTAAGCTTTTCCCTGTTGTCTATCTCCTCGAGCGCAAGCTTCGAGAAGCCCGTGATCGCGTTCATCGGCGTGCGGATATCATGCGAAAGGTTCGAGAAGAACTCCGTCTTCGCGAGATTCGCGCGGTTCGCGGTATCGATCGCCTCAAGCAGCATCTTCTGCCTGTCCTCTAGCTCGGCCTTCTGCGTGGCGATAAGCTTATCGGCCTCAAGCTTCTGCGCGCGGAGACTGTCCACCTCGGCAGCGGTGATCAGGATCCTGGAGATCCTGTCGTCCTTGCGCTCGATGGCTCGGTAGAAAACGGTCAGCCATCTGTTGTGAGTGACGTCCTTGAACACGAAGCCTCTCCTGTCTCCCTGACTGAAAAGCTCCGGATCATACATGCTCATATTCCGGCAGTCATCGCCTTTTTCGGCGTTTTTGTCAACGAACGAAACAATATATCTGTCGAGCTCCCCGACGGAAATATTATGATCGACAGAAAAGATGTCGTCCTGCTTGATTATCCTGACGCTGTCATTGATCATGTCGGCAATATAAATGCAGGCATGCTCGGCGGCCAGGGTCTCGATAATGGAATTGTCCAGCCTTATCCGTCCGAGCTCGGTCTCCGAGATCAATGTCGCCGAGCCGAAAGCCTTAACGGGCCGTCCGGCCTCGTCAAACTCGGTCGTATATCTGATGCGGAAAGGAATGCGTCCTACCGTCAGCGGGATATCTATCTCCGGGACCTTCTCTCCGGCGTCAACTCTTCGCATATAGTCGCGGTACATATCCGCGTAATCGGCCGGGAAAATACCCGCATCGATCACCGGTTCCGGATAGTTCTTCACGACCGCGGGAACACCCAGATCGCGCATGCAGCGGTAGCAGGGACGCATCTCCTTTGTGGCTATCGTGTATTCCCAGTTATAGATATTGAGCTGCTCACTCGCGGATTTATAGCGGTGCTCGATGTCCTCCAGCGTATCAAGCGCCTGTCTCTCGTTCGTGATATTCCTGATCGTCTCGTAAATATACGAAACCTCATCGCCCTTCTCCAGCAGGACCATATAGCTCTTCAGGCACACACGGTCCATGCCGCAGCAGTTCTCTATCATCTTCCGCCAGGTCTCGCACCTCTGGTCCTCTCCGGTCGCGATGCATCTCCTGACGCAGTTCAGGTATATCTGCATATTCCCCGCGTCAAGGCGGTCCTGCAGTTTTGCGTCAAGATACACCTGCCTGTCAACATTAAGCTTCAATACCTCAAGATATCTGTCATTTATCGAAACAATATTTACTTCGCCGTTCCGGTATTCTACGACCGCTGCCGGCCCGGTAAACTTACTGAAGAGAATATCATCGAATTTCCTTAATTCCTGCATTTTAAAACTGCTCCCGAATCAAATGATCATGCTCTGTATATGGATGCCTCTACCTGCGAAGCCTTTGCCTCGCCGAGAAGCTTGGAAACGATCGCGAGACCGAACTCGATCGCGCATCCCACGGATTTGCCCGTGATGATATTTCCCGAGATGACCGCAGGTCCGCCGACATAACGTCCGCCGCCCAAAGCGCTCTCAAAGCCCGGGAAGCAGGTCGCGTCATGGCCCTTTAAGAGACCGTTCTCGCCGAGTACCGAAGGAGCCGCGCAGATCGCGCACACCAGCTTGCCGAGGTGATCGTAGGATTTGATCATGTCCACAACGCCCTTACTCGCCGCAAGATTCTTCGTACCGGGCATACCGCCGGGCAGGATCACCGCGTCGCCGTCTCCGTATGT
>JAFZKM010000112.1 GCA_017553665.1 Lachnospiraceae bacterium | reverse complement strand
TTTTGAAAATTATATACATTTTGCACAATAATTCATCATTGTCCGTCATTTTCTCCGGTCTCATCACCGTTATCCGTTCGGGAAGTGCTCGCCATATACGAATCGAATTCGGCCAGAGTCATCAGTATCCTTCTGGGCTTTGTGCCCTCCTCGGGACCCACAATGCCCTCTTCCGCGAGCTGGTCCATGATCCTTGCCGCGCGGTTGAATCCGATCTTGTAGACTCTCTGCAGCATACCGATAGAAGCCTTCTGCTTCTCGATTATCAGGCGCCCGGCCTGCTCAAAGAACTCATCATGTCCGTCATCCGCATCGGCCGGCGAACTGCCCGTGGCTCCTCCCGAAGCGCTTCCGCTCTTCGGATCCTGCGCCGCGTTCTTTTCGATATGCGCGCTTATCTTGTCGCTGTATTTGACTTCCTTGCACTTACTCTTGATAAAATCAACAACACCTGCGATCTCCTTATCCGAGACATACGCGCCCTGAAGTCTGACAGGCTTCGGATAGCCCTGAGGATAAAAGAGCATGTCGCCCTTTCCCAGCAGTTTCTCCGCACCGGACTGGTCGAGGATGGTCCTCGAATCGACGATCGACGATACGGAGAACGCTATTCTGGACGGAATATTCGCTTTGATCGTACCGGTGATTACATTGACCGAAGGACGCTGCGTCGCGAGCACAACGTGGATTCCCGACGCTCGCGCGAGCTGCGTGAGCCTGCATATCGCGCCTTCGACTTCCTTCGAGTTCGCGGTCATCATCAGATCGTTCAGCTCGTCAACGATAATGAGGATCTGAGGCAGAAGATCGGGACATTCGCCCTCGTTGCCTTCCTCATAATACTTTTCTTCCATGAGCCGGTTATAGGACTTGAGGTTATTAACGTGCGCGTCCGCGAAACGCTGGTAACGGTCGTCCATTTCGGCAATGGCCCAGTTAAGGGCGCCAGTGGCCTTCTTAACGTCAGTCACTACGGGCACGAGCAGATGAGGTATTCCGTTATAGCCTATCAGCTCAACTCTCTTCGGATCGATCATGACCATCTTTACCTCAGAGGGCTTTGCTTTATAAAGAATGCTTAGTATCAGCGCGTTTATGCATACCGATTTGCCTGAGCCGGTAGCTCCGGCGATCAGCATGTGGGGCATGCTTCCGATGTCAAAGCATATCGACTTGCCGCCGATATCCTTGCCCACCGCGAACGTGAGCTTCGACTGCGCGTCCCTGAAATCCGGCGAATCCAGAAGGTCTCTCAAAAGCACGGGCGATGTGGTCGCGTTGGGAACCTCTATTCCGACCGCGGCCTTGCCGGGTATCGGAGCCTCTATTCTGATCTCCGCCGCGGCAAGCGCGAGCTTGATATCGTCTGACAGCGATGTTATGGTCTTGACCTTAACGCCCTGGTCGGGAAGCAGCTCATATCTCGTAACGGTGGGGCCTACGGTAGCGTCAGTTACCGTGACGCCTACTCCGAAGCTCTCAAAGGTCTGCTGCAGTTTCGCTACCGTCTCCTTAAGCTCCGCGCTGTTAGAAGGTGATTTGCCCGAAGGCTGGCCTTTTGTGAGCAGGCTCATCGGAGGGAATACATACGGAGGCTCGGGCTTCTTCGCCTGTTCCTCATGAAGCTTCGCGATCTGTTCGGGTGTATTGAAGGTCGCAGCGCCGTTGTTGGGCGCAGACCCTTTTTCTTTCCTGCCGTCGTCGGAAGACGGTCCGGTTTTTGCCGCAGCGGGCTTGACCGGAGCTTCTTCGTTCACGTTTTCCCTGCCTTCGAAGCCCTTCCTGATATCGTAAGCGTTCATGCCGCCGGTCTGCTCTCCGGTTGTTTTTTTATTGGCGTCGAAGGGAATGATATCGTCCTCTTCCTCATCGACCATATATACAGTGGTCCCGGTCTTTGTAACCTTCGGATGATCGTGCAGTTTGACAACATCGATACCCATATTCGATGAAAATTTCTTCGCGAGTTCCTTCGATACGATATCCTCGGGTTCGGGTCCGGCAGACTCTGTCTCCGGAACCTCCTCCTCTTCAGCCTTCTGACTGATCTCCTCGACCTCCTCGGCGGTGATTCCGTACGCGTCCTTCATCTTCTGATACTCGGGCGTGTCGGCTATGCGCTCCGCCTCGAGACCCATGCCGCTGCGCAGGATCGAATCGATGAAGGTTCCGATCTTCTTCTTTTTCGCAGCCTTGGGCATTCCGTCTTCGTCGAACTCATCAAGTCCGTCATCGGTATCGATGTCGCGCAAGGCATGCTCCGCCTCAAGCTCAGCACGTCTCCTCTCGTGCTCTTCTTCCTCAAGCGCTTCCTCCTCACGGCGTCTCGCGCGGAACTCTTCGGCCGTCTCTATTCCTCTGCGTGCCATCGCGGTAAACAGTGCCTTCCCAACTATGAGCAGGAAGAAAATGATGACCGCGACGCACATGATCACAGCCGCTGCCGCCTTACCCACATAAGGACATAAGAGTTTGCAGATAAGACCTCCGAAAAAGCCTCCGTAGGTCTTCGAATCGCCCAGGTATCCGGGCACGGAATTGGTGTAATACTGCTTAAGGGTCACAGCCGGATCAAATCCGCCTGCCGCAAGCTGTACGAGGGCCGAAACAAATATCATCATCCCGGCAAACAGCAGCGTCTTCGTCACTATCGAGCGGTTTCTCTTATTCGCGATCGCGAAGATCGCGACGAATACCATCACGAACGGGAACGCGTATCCGAAGCTTCCCATGAGGCCGAATATGACCTTGTTCAGGATCTCGCCGAAGCTTCCGCAAAGATGCATGTAGCTGAGTACCAGCAGCACGCCCGCCAGAAGGATCAGGATGATCGTGATCTCGTCCTTTAAGGAATCATCTTCGTCGAAGCGGAGCTTAAGCTGTCCGTCGTCCTCGTAAGTATTGCGCTTCTTCCCCGAAGAAGCTGTCCTGCTGCGTCCGGAGGCACTGCCGGAAGTCCTCCCCGCACCTGCCGAACTCCTCGTATTTGTCGTCGGAACCGGTCTTCCTCCGCGTCTGGCGGCAGCCGAATCCCTGGCATTGGCAACATAAGCTCTCTTATTGCCCGTGCCCGCGCTTCGTGCTCCGGAAGGCTGATTCCCGTTTCTTTTTCTGTTATCAGTCATTTATCATCACCTGTTTAATGCATAATTTCCTATAATCAATGGTATCTGATTTGACTTAAAATATCAACACACAATCCCCTCAGGAAAATTAATCAAATCTTCACTTCCTTTCCCGGCCAAATATGGTATTATATATAGCGACGCGGTTTATAAAACCACA
>JAFZKM010000111.1 GCA_017553665.1 Lachnospiraceae bacterium | reverse complement strand
CGGGAGAACCGTCCGTTGGGAAAAGAGAAAAAAGGTCATTTGGAAACTGAGTTAGGTTGACAGAGTTTCCACTTTGTGGTATAATGTCGACGATAATTAGAAAGAGTATGCAACGTTCCGGGAAAGGATGAAACGCCATGGCATATATCTGCAGAGACTGGGAATTTGTTGAGAATTGTACCGAGGAGTTTTTAAAGGGTGCGCCGGTTGAGGGTATCGTTAGGGTGGATATACCTCATACTGTGAAAGAGCTGCCGCTGCAGTATGCTGATGAGAAGGCGTATCAGATGATCAGCGGCTACAGGAAGGTGCTGAACATTAAGAAGGAGCCCGGCATGCGCTATATCCTGCGTTTTGAGGGCGCCGCGCACATTGCGGAGGTGTTTGTGAACGGCGAGAAGATCGCGGAGCACAGGAACGGATATACTGCGTTTACCGTGGATATCACGCGTTTTATAGACAGGAGATCCGATGCGGAGTCTGAGGGTACTGCTGCGGACAGCGGATGCATGGTCGCCGTGCGCCTTGATTCTACCGAGAATCCCGCTATACCGCCTTTTGGTTTTGTTATAGATTATCTTACCTTCGGGGGCATCTACAGGCCCGTAGAGCTGCTCGAGGTTCCCGAAACGTCAGTTGAGGACGTTTTCATTTCTACACCTTCGGTAAATATGATCCAGGCGGAGATCTACATCACAGGTCCGCTCGATCCCGCAAAGAATTATACATGTTACGCCGACATTCTCGATATGGAGGGGGATGTTGTAAGAGACAATATCCCCGCGCATTTTGACGAGGATCCCGCCATCTCTCAGGACCGCGCGCTGAAGCTTTCGGGTGAGCTGCCCGCGTCGTACGCGGAGGGCGGAAAGACCGTCAGGATGTCGCTGGAGGCCGGTATTTCGGACGCGAAGCTCTGGAGCCCGGACACGCCCTATCTTTACACGCTGCGCGCGAAGCTCTGTGTGACTCCCGCCGACGGCAAGGCGCATAAGCCCGCCGTGATCGATGAGGAGGATGAGTTCGAGCCCGAGCATGTATTCGAGAAGCGTTTCGGCATCAGGACCATGGAATTCAGGGCCGACGGCTTTTATCTGAACGGCGCGAAGTTCTTTATCCGCGGCCTCAACAGACATCAGAATTTCCCTTACACCGGCTATGCGGTTTCAGATTCGCTGCAGCGCGCGGACGCGCATATTTTGAAGGACGAGCTGCATGTGAACGCGGTGAGGACTTCGCATTATCCTCAGTCGCACGCGTTCCTCGATGCCTGCGACGAGCTGGGATTGCTTGTATTTACGGAGATCCCCGGCTGGCAGCATATCGGCAATGCCGCCGAATGGCGGGACCAGGCGGTTCAGAACACGCGCGAGATGATCCTGCAGTATCGCAGCCATCCTTCGATCATGCTCTGGGGCGTCCGCATTAACGAGAGCGTGGACTGTGACGAACTTTATACCCGAACGAACGCGCTGGCGCATAAACTCGACCCGTCGCGCGCGACCTCGGGCGTGAGATATCTCGAGAAGAGTCATTTGCTTGAGGATGTTTACGCGTTCAATGATTTTTCCTACGCGGGCGAGGGCATTGCCGCGAAGCCCAAAAAGAAGGTTACTTCGGACATGGATAAGGCGCTCCTCATTTCCGAGAGCAATGGGCATATGTTCCCGACCAAGGCCTGGGACACCTGGGAGCGCAGGCAGGAGCAGGCTTTGAGGCACGCGCAGGTCATGAACGACGCGATGGCGGACGGTGAGCACGCGGGCTGCTTTGAGTGGTGCATGTTCGATTACCCGACGCACAAGGATTTCGGTTCGGGTGACAGGGTCTGCTACCACGGCGTAATGGACTATTTCAGAAATCCCAAGGTTGCGGCTTACGTATACTCCTCGCAGACCGACGATGAGCCCGTGCTTGAGATCGGATCGGCGATGGATATCGGCGATTACAACGCGGGACGCCTTGAGAAATGCTATGTATTTACAAACGCTGACAAAGTAAGATTATACAAGAACAATGATTTCGTGACCGAACTCGCGCCGAGCGCGTTTACGGCGCTGCCGCACGGACCGCTGCTTGTGGACGATACGATAGGATGTCTTCTCGAGACGAAGGAGGGCTTTACCGGCCGCAAGGAGAAGCTCTTGCACAAGTCGCTCAACGCGGCCGCGCAATACGGAGTCGCGGGACTTCCGCTGCCCGACCTGATGCGGATGGGCTGGTGCATGGTCCGTTATCACATGAGCTACGAGGACGGCGTGGAGCTGTTCGGCAAATACGTCGGGAACTGGGGCGGCGAGGCCGTGGTCTGGAAATATGAGGCGATAAAGAACGGCAAAGTTGTCGCGGTCAGGGAGCTTTCGCCCGGAAAGAAGCTTCACCTGGATGTGAAGGCGAGCGACAGCGAGGGCTGCAGTTTTGCGGCGGCAGATCGTGGAAATGGCGCAGAGACCGGCAAGAAAACGCTCCGTGTCATACTGAATGAGGACGAGAATTTCGACATGTCCCTCGTGCGTGTGAGAGTCCTCAATGAATTCAATTCCCTTGCGGCGTATACAACAACGCCGGTGCGTTTTGAGATCGATGATGAGGACATTATAAGAATCGTCGGACCGAAGACGGCGGCGACACAGGGCGGCATGACCGGAACGATCATCAAAACCGCCGGCAAGAAGGGCACCGCGCATCTGACGATACGTACGGATATGACGGAGCCCGTTACAGTGGAGTTTACGGTTGAGTAAAAATGAAAGGCAAGCAGAATTGCGAAAGCATATTATAGGCAAAGCCTATAATCGAAAAGCGTAACTGCGAGTGCCTGGAGCGAAGCGGAAGGAGAAGGATATGGGAGCAGACTTGGTATTGAAATGGTGTGTGAACGGAAGGACCGGAAGCCTGAACATGCATGAGGGCACGAACTGCGTGATCGTGCCGGTTTCCGAGGGCGAGGTGCTTCGCACGGTCGAGGCGCGGCTCGCGATCGAGGCGTCGAGGAAGATGTTCTTCAACGGCTACCAGAGCTGGACCTACAGCCCGGAATACACGCCCTACGGAAGAATCAGAGGCCTGCATGGGACTCCGAAACTCGGTATCGACAAATTCTCGCTGGACCGTTACGGAGACTATCATTTTGTCGATTATCCCTGGCACAAGGGCATTCTGCACGGCGTGTCATATTGCTATTTCAGGGACGGTGACCGTTACAGGCTGCTCGCGTCTCTCGATGAGAAATCCGGATACACGCTGTTCACCTATAATTCGACGAAGGCCGTGATGAAGATCGAGCGTGACTGCAAGGGCGTTGCGGTGCAGGGCACGACATTCGACGCTTTCGACCTGTTCTATGCCGAAGGCAGCGAGAAAGAGGTCTTTGACAAGTGGTTCGAGGCCATGGGCATTAAAAACGATGTGCCCCCGATCAAGGGTTACTCGAGCTGGTACAATCATTATCAGGACATTAACGAACAGGGAATCCTCGAGGATCTGACCGGCGCGATCAAGGTCTTTGATGACAATGACCTGTTCCAGATAGATGACGGCTGGGAGCCTTTCGTGGGTGACTGGGATAAAACTGACGCGAAGAAGTTCCCGAACGGACTTGCGCCGCTCGCCGAGGAGATCCACATGGCGGGCTTCAGGGCAGGCCTCTGGCTGGCGCCTTTCGCCTGCGAGGAGAAATCGGAGATATTCAAAAACCATCCCGACTGGCTGCTGCAGTACAAAGGCGAGCCGTGGAAGGCAGGCTGCAACTGGAGCGGCTTCTACGCTCTCGACATTGACAATCCCGAGGTGCGCGAGCACTTAAGACGCGTATTCAGGCGCATTTTCGATGAGTGGAACTTCGACCTTGTTAAGCTCGATTTCCTCTACGCGGCCGCGCCGTACGCGACCGGAGACCACGGAAGCGAAGAGGACGGAGCATTCAGTGAGTCTCGCGCCGGCAGGATGATCAGGGCGCTTTCGTTCCTGCGCGAGGTCTGCGGAACGAAGCTGATCCTCGGATGCGGAACGCCGGTCATGCCCGCGTTCGGACTTGTGGACTACTGCCGCATCGGCTGTGACGTCGGTCTTGACTGGAACGACAAGCTCTATATGCGCATTATCCACAGGGAGCGCGTTTCGACAAAGCATTCGATCAATAACACGATCTTCCGCCGCGGCCTTGACCGCCGCGCGCACGGCAACGATCCGGATGTATTCTTCCTGCGCGACAACAATATTTCGCTGACGCCCGAGGAGAAAAAGTACCTTGCGACGGTCAATGCGCTGTTCGGATCGGTATGGCTGACCTCCGATGACCTGAATACCTACGATGCCGCGAGGATCGCGGAATACCGCGCGCTCGTGCACATGCGCGAAGCCGCGACAGAAGTCGCTGTTGACGAGGACACGCTCACGATCCGCTACAAACTCGACGGTAAGCGCTGCGCGGTGGAGTATCCGCACAGATATAAAGTGAATTAAAAACTTCGTTTCGGGGTCGACGCATCTCATCGGTGCGGCGGCCCCTGCTTTTTCGCGTCAATACATAGACCAGGTGCAGGCATGCACTTG
>JAFZKM010000110.1 GCA_017553665.1 Lachnospiraceae bacterium | reverse complement strand
TGGAATTTTGCGGAACCGGCTTCGGCTCGACGGAAAACAGAATGGTCGAGCTGGTATTTAACACTTCTATGGTCGGATATCAGGAAATAGTATCCGATCCGTCTTATACCGGACAGGCTGTCGTCATGACATATCCGCTTATCGGTAATTACGGTATGTGTGATGACGATTACGAGACATTGAGACCGTCGGTTTCGGGACTCATTGTCAGGGAGTATTGTGAGAAACCTTCTAATTTCCGTTTTACAAGAACCCTCGAGGACGTAATGATCGAATTCGGAATCGTGGGTGTATATGGCATTGACACCAGAACGCTCGGCAGATACATTCGAAATTTCGGTACCTGTAGGGCGTATATTGTTGATACGGAGGTTTCAACGGAGGACGCGGTCGCTGCTCTCAAAGCCTGGGATCCCGCAACCGACTTCGTTGCGCAGGTCAGCACAAAGGAGACCTACGACTGGAGCACCGCGAAGATCAGCGATCTTTATCCCCTTCAGAGCAATCATGTCGTGGCCATCGACTGCGGCATGAAGCGCAATATCCCGAGAAGCCTCGCCAGACGCGGCTGCAAGGTCACCGTGGTTCCGTGGGACAGCAGCGCGGAGTACATCTTAAGTCTTAATCCCGACGGTATATTCATTTCCAACGGCCCCGGAGATCCGCAGGACGCGGGCGCCACGATAGCTGCGATCAGGCAGCTGATAGGAAAGAAACCGATCTTCGGCATCTGCCTCGGACATCAGATCATTTCACTCGCGTACGGCGCGGACACCTACAAGCTTAAATTCGGTCACCGCGGAGGCAACCACCCCGTGAAGAATCTGAAGACCGGCAAGATAGAGATCACCTCACAGAACCATTCCGACGCGGTAACGGAAGAGAGCCTCGCGGGAACGGGCCTTGAGATCACACATGTAAATATCCTCGACAATACGATCGAAGGCGTCGAATGCAAAAAGGACAGAGTGTTCTCGGTACAGTACCATCCCGAGAGCGCGCCCGGACCGCAGGATTCCGCGTACCTGTTTGATGAGTTTATCAATATCATGAATGAGTCAAAGGGGGGACCTGTCGATGCCTAAGAGAACGGATCTGAAGAAAATACTCGTTATCGGCTCGGGCCCGATCGTTATCGGCCAGGCCGCCGAATTTGACTACGCGGGCACGCAGGCCTGCCTTTCCCTCCGCGAGGAGGGCTACAAGGTCATCCTCTGCAACTCGAACCCCGCGACCATCATGACAGATGAGACCATAGCGGACAAGGTATACATGGAGCCGCTCAATCTCGAATTCCTCGCGAAGATCATCCGTATGGAGCGTCCCGACGCGATCCTTCCGGGCATCGGCGGACAGACGGGCCTGAACCTCGCGATCCAGCTTGAGAAAAAGGGAGTCCTCCGTGAGTGCGGCGTAGAGCTGCTCGGCACGAGGACCGAAAGTATAGAGCGCGCCGAAGACAGAGAACTGTTCAAGGAGCTCTGCATGAGCCTCGGCGAGCCCGTCCTGCCTTCCATCGTTGCCGAGAGTATGGAGGAAGGCCTGGACGCCGCGGAAAAGATCGGATACCCGCTTGTTCTGCGCCCCGCGTTCACGTTGGGCGGCACGGGAGGCGGTTTTGCCGATAATGAAGAAGAAGTCCGCGAGATAATGAAGAACGCGCTTGAGATGTCGCCCGTACATCAGGTACTCATCGAGCGCAGCGTTAAGGGCTACAAGGAGATCGAATATGAGGTTATGCGCGACGCGAACGACACCGCGATAACCGTCTGCAACATGGAGAATATCGATCCCGTCGGCATTCACACCGGTGATTCTATCGTAGTCTGCCCTTCGCAGACACTGACCAACAAAGAATACCACATGCTCCGCGACAGCGCCTTAAAGATCATCCGCGCGCTGAAGATCGAAGGCGGCTGCAACGTGCAGTTCGCGCTCGATCCGGAGTCGTTTGATTACTACCTGATCGAAGTAAATCCCCGCGTTTCACGCTCATCGGCGCTCGCTTCAAAGGCCAGCGGATATCCGATCGCCCGTGTTTCTGCAAAGATCAGCGTAGGCATGCATCTCGACGAGATCATGCTCGCGAATACGCCCGCGTCCTTCGAACCGGCTCTGGACTATGTCGTATCGAAGATGCCCCGTTTCCCGTTCGATAAGTTCAATGACGCGAACAACCGCCTCGGCACCCAGATGAAGGCGACCGGTGAGGTCATGAGCGTCGGAAGGACCATCGAGGAGAGCCTGCTCAAGGCCATCCGTTCGCTTGAGATCGGCGTATTCCATCTGCACCACAAAAAGTTCGATAATTATACTCTCGACGAGTTAAAGGACTACATCACCGCAGGCACCGACGACCGCATTTACGCGATCGCGCAGATGCTCAGGATGGGCGCCGGCGTTGAGGAGATCCATAAGCTCTCGGGCATCGATCCCTTCTTCATCAACAAGTTCCTGAACATCGTCAATATGGAGAAGGAAGTTGCGTCGCGTAAAGACGATCTCGATGTCCTGAAGACCGCAAAGAAGATGGGCTTCTGCGACAAGGAGATCGGTATCCTCTGGGGCAAAAGCGAGCGTGACATTTATGAGCTGCGCAAGGCTGAGAACATCAGGCCCGTATTCAAGATGATCGACTCCTGCGCGTCCGAGTTTGAGAGCTATATCCCGTACTTCTACTCGACCTATGAGCAGGAGAACGAGTCGCAGATATCCGGCAAAAAGAAGATAATCGTACTCGGCTCCGGCCCCATCCGTATCGGACAGGGCGTAGAGTTCGATTACTCGACCGTGCACGCGGTAATGACGATCAAGGCGCACGGCTATGAGGCCATCATCATCAATAACAATCCCGAGACCGTATCGACCGACTACACGACGAGCGACAAGCTCTATTTCGAGCCGCTCGCGGTCGAGGATGTCATGAACATCATAGATTACGAGAAGCCCGACGGTGTCATCGCGATACTCGGAGGACAGACCGCGATCAATCTGGCCGAGCCCCTGAAGGAGCACGGTGTAAGGATCATCGGAACCGATTGCGACGCGATCGAGCGTGCCGAGAACCGCGACGCGTTCGAGAAGGTGCTGAAGGACCTGAACATCCCGCAGCCCAACGGCGAGGCCGTAACGAGCATCGAAGACGGTGTGGCCGCGGCGGAACGCATCGGATATCCCGTTCTCGTGCGTCCGAGCTTTGTTCTCGGAGGCCGCGCGATGCAGATCGTATCGAAGGAGAATGACCTGCGCCATTACCTGAAGACCGCGGTTGAGGTCGACGTGGATAAGCCTGTTCTTGTCGATAAATACATCATGGGCAAGGAAGTCGAGGTCGACGCTATCTGCGACGGCAGGGACGTTTTCGTGCCCGGCATCATGGAGCTCGTAGAGCGTACGGGCGTGCATTCGGGCGACTCCATCAGCGTTTATCCGACCTTCAGTATCTCCGACAAGGTTAAGGGCACGATCCTGACCTACACGAAGCAGCTGGGTCTCGGCATAGGCATTGTCGGACTCTTCAATATCCAGTTCATTGTCGATCAGAATGAGGATGTTTACATCATCGAGGTAAATCCCCGTTCATCGAGAACCGTTCCGTTCCTTTCGAAGGCTACGGGATACCATCTCGCCGATATCGCGACTCTTGCGATCCTCGGCGTGAGCCTTAAGGAACAGGGCATTTTCGAGCTCTATCCGAAGGAGCGCGAACGCTGGTGCGTAAAGGCGCCCGCATTCTCGTTCTCGAAGCTCAAGGGCATGGACGTATATCTTTCACCTGAGATGAAATCGACGGGTGAGGCTATCGGCTACGACGAGAAGATGCACAGGGCGATGTACAAGGCACTGATCGCGACCGGACTGAAGCTGTTGAACTACGGAACCGTCATCGTATCTTTGGCTGACGAGGACAAGATCGAGGGCATTCCGCTCGTACGCAGATTCTATGATATGGGCTTCAATATCGAGGCCACGTCTCTTACCGGCGAGTACCTGCGCAACGCCGGCATACGCTGCAGGATCAGGAAGAAGCTCAGCGAAGGCAGCGAGGATATCCTTGACTCGATCAGGAGCGGAAATGTCAGCTACGTGATCAATACCAGAGCCATTTTCTCGGGCGTACATTTTGAGGACGGAGCGAAGATCCGCCGCTGCGCGATCGAGAACAATGTGACGATATTTACCTCGCTCGACACCGTGCGCGTGCTGCTCGATGTGCTCGAGGAGATCACGATAAAGGTATCGACGATCTTTTAAAATTTTCTGAAAAATATTCTTGACAACCATTTTTAAGTGGTGTAAACTTCGGACCTATAAAGACAAGGGCGTCTTGAGGAGATAATCTTCAAGGCGCCCTTTCCCGTTGTTCAAAGACCGGGAAAACAACGACAGGAGGCGGTAAACATGTGCTCGATCTTGGGATTTTGCGGAACCGACGCAGAATACGAAGCAGTGAAAAAAGCACTTTCAAAAACTCATTCGAGAGGACCTGACGCAAGCAGGCTGATAAATACGGGAAACGGCTGGCTCGGGTTTAACCGCCTGTCGATCATGGGGCTTACCGATGCGGGAATGCAGCCGTTTCTGTTTGGACTGAAGAAAACAATGTCGGTAACGGCCTTCGGCGATGAGCTGAAAGATCACGGCCCCGGAAAATTCTGTGAGACAATTCTTGTGTGCAACGGCGAGATCTACGGATTCAGACCTCTGAAGGATGAGCTGATCGCGAAGGGTTATACATTCGGCAGCGATTCGGACTGTGAGATCCTTCCGGCACTATACAAAGAGTACGGGATTGAGATGTTCAAAATGCTGGATGCCGAATACGCATTGATCATGTACGACGCGAATAGCGGTTCGTACATCGCCGCAAGGGATCCGATAGGGATCAGGCCTCTCTACTACGGCAGGAGCGCCGGCGGAAGCTACATTTTCGCTTCTGAGCCCAAGAACCTGACGGAGCTGACCGATAAGATCTATCCCTTCCCTCCCGGACATTATTTCAAGGACGGAGAGTTCGTAAAATACCGCGACATGTCGGATGTCAAAGAGGTACGGAATGACGATATGGACGCGATCGCGAAGAACATACACGATCTGCTGACCGATGGCGTAAGAAAAAGGCTTGATTCCGATACTCCGGTAGGATTCCTTCTTTCAGGCGGACTTGATTCATCTCTGGTGTGCGGCATCGCGGCGAAGATGCTCGACAAACCGCTTGAGACCTGGGCGATCGGAATGGACATAGACGCGATCGATCTGAAATACGCGAGAGAGGTTGCGGACTACATTCATTCAAATCACCATGAGGTGATCATTTCGAAGAAGGATATCCTGAACGCTCTCGAAAGAGTGATAGAGCTGCTCGGAACCTACGATATAACGACGATCAGAGCGTCGCTCGGTATGTATCTTGTCTGCAAGGCGATCCACGAGCAGTCGGATATCAGGGTAATAATGACCGGTGAGATCTCTGACGAGATCTTCGGATACAAGTATACGGACTTCGCTCCGAACGCGGAGGAATTCCAGAAGGAGGCCGAGAAGAGGATCAGGGAGCTGCATATGTACGATGTTCTGAGAGCGGACAGATGCATCAGCGTGAACTCTCTTGAAGCCCGTGTTCCTTTCGGTGATCTGGCATTCGTCGAGTATTGCATGGCGATCGATCCCGAGAAAAAACTTAATCGTTACAGTAAAGGCAAATACTTGCTCCGGCATGCGTTCGAGAAGGACGCGCTGATCCCCGAGAGCATCTTATGGCGCGAGAAAGCGGCATTCTCAGACGCTGTGGGGCATTCACTTAAGGATGATCTTGTGGAGTACGCGGAAGCGCAGTATACGGACGCTGAGTTCGAAGAGGGCGTGAAGAAATATGAGCACGCGAGGCCTTTTACAAAAGAGTCTCTGCTGTATCGAGATATATTTGAGAAGTATTATCCGGGTCAGTCGGAAATGGTAGTTGATTTCTGGATGCCCAACAAGAGCTGGGAAGGCTGCAATGTCAACGATCCTTCGGCAAGAGTCCTTTCCAACTACGGTGAAAGCGGTAAGTAAAAAACTAAAAAATACGAAAGAGAGGAAAGAGGTTATGGGTAAGATCGGTGTTCCTGAGCTGTTCGGCTCAATGGTGTTTGACGACAGAGTAATGAGAGCAAGGCTCTCCGCGAAGGTTTATGATTCGCTGAGGAAGATCATAGACGAGAACGGACAGCTGGATGAAGGCGTTGCGGAGGCAGTCGCGAAGGAGATGCGCGACTGGGCGGTAGAAAATGGAGCTACGCATTTTACTCACTGGTTCCAGCCTCTTACCGGCGTAACTGCAGAGAAGCATGACAGTTTCATTTCTCCTTCGCCTGACGGCGGCGTGATCATGGAATTCTCGGGCAAAGAGCTGATCAAGGGCGAGCCCGACGCCTCCTCATTCCCTTCGGGGGGACTCAGAGCCACC
>JAFZKM010000109.1 GCA_017553665.1 Lachnospiraceae bacterium | reverse complement strand
CCCATGGCTTTTCGCAAGGCTTTAAAAAGTAATTCTGCTTACGACTGTTTTTCCTTCCCGTGGAACAGCTTGAAGCATGCGGGATATACCCCGAGCGGAATGAATATCACGAAGAAATATCTGCCGGCTCTTACGAGGTGCGCTGCCGTAGTGCCCGAAGAGAGGAACTCGGAACTGAAGGGCAGCTTCAGGACTGTATTGAGTCCGAAGTAAAGAGCTATCGCGCCGATGATGCGAAGGATGCCGAGCCAGATGTTTTTGGGCTTTTCAAAATTCACAAAACGCGCTTCGAAGAGGTCGCCGAGGAACACGCCGAGCATCAGGCCGTAGTTCGCGAAGAAATCATTGGTCTCGCAGAAGAAGAACCCGGGGATAAAGAGCAGCGTGAAGATCAGGTAAATGATCCAGCGCTTTTTGATCAGCTTCTCAAGCAGCGAGATAAGGAAGATGTTCGCGATGCCTATACCCCAGCCGACAAATACGTCAGTCGGGTAATGAACGCCGAGGCAGAAACGCGAGATGCCGACCAGAAGAACGATGATGACCGCGAATATCGAAAAGATCCATTTTTTCAGATAAACCGCCGATCCGATGAAGATAGAGGCCGAACCCGAGGAGTGTCCGCTGGGGAATGAATAACCCTGAGCGGCAACATCCATGAGGTCCGCGCTTTTATCGACGGGCTTCAGACATTTAACATTGCCGTGCACCATGTAAGGGCGCAGGCGGCAGACAATGTTCTTGATGCCGGCGTAAAAACAGCCTGCAATCATGAAGCGTCTCGCGGCAAATTTCGCCGCTTCCTTATCGATGATGAAATAAAGAATGCACATGAAAGCGATCAGGATGGTCTCTTCGCCGAATGCCGAGAAGAATGACATGAGCGAGGTACCAAAGCTGCCGATGTGCGACTGGAGCCATTCCATGAGCTCGGGCTCCCATTCAAAGAAAATTGCTTTACCCATACTGTCTCCGTTCCGAAGTCCCCGGAAATGCCGTCCGGGGCTTATTTTTATGCTTTTATAGTATCAATTCTTACCGTTTATTGCAAGGAAAACCGAAAAAGCCTCAAAAGCCGTTTTTGTGCTATTTGCCATCGCACAAAAATGTAACTTAAACGTTTTCTCTATGTGAAATCGATTGTATCATAGTGATAATTGTGCAACATGCACAAAAGAAGTAGCGGATTTTTGTGTAGGCAATCGATTGCACATTTCAGGCTTTTGGTATATTCTTATGGTGCAGGCAGAGGGATGAGTTTCCCTTTTTGTATCAGTACCGGAGAGGAGCAGGATGAAATGAACAGCAGAACGAGAGCCCGGATATGCGTTATTGCCGCGGCTTTAGCCCTCCTGGGACTGATCACCGGGTGTGGAAATAAACTGTCCGGAGATGCCGGCACGACACCGACAGGTGCTGCCGGAGTTTCCGAGACACCGATCACAGGCGCGCAAAAAGAGCCGGATCCGGCCGTTACGCAGGCTGCAGGGGCAGATGTGAGCTTTGATTGGAGCGAGGACGACCTGTTATTTGCGGATTTCCTGCTCTACTATGTTGACTGCGCGGCAACTGAGACCGGTGAGTGGACCGACGCGGGGCTGTGCCAGTCGGTATCTGACATGCCTTACGGAGAAGATCCCGCAACACACGCGGTATGGGGCTACAGAGAGAACGCGGCGATGGTGCGCGCGACCGACAGCCTCGGAAAAGGAGTGACGGCTTCCAAGTGGGAGATCGACTCCGGGATCACCGATCTTACACAGGCCGAGATCTGCTACGATTTCATGGTTCCCGACGGAACCTATACCGTGACGCTCGGCTTCTATAACCCCTTCGGGGTACGCCGGATCGACGCGGAATGCGAGGGAGAGATACTCCTGGCGTCCGAGAAGATCCTGCGATATCAGGAAAATGAAAAGAGCTTTACCGTCGAGGTTTCGGACGGAGAGCTGAATCTTAAGGTCTTTAATTCACTCATCAAGAATTTCATGGATACTCCGATCCTGAGCTATATCAGGATCGCTGTCACACCCGAGTACACAAAGGAGCTGCTCGCGGCCGCGGTGAAGGCGATGGCCGTGGAGGATCCCGAAGCGGTATATACGGCCGGATCGTCCCGGAATTACCTCAAAGCCTATGAAGAGGCTTTAGGATTCCTGGCTAGGGACGGTCAGGCGGGAACCAATGCGATCAAGTTAAAATTCAACAACCTGAGGGAGAGTTACAAGATGCTTACTAAACAGTACAGATACGATTCGTTCAAGCCCGGCGCCGTATGGAGAGACACGGAGAATACCCCGATCCAGGCGCACGGCGGTCAGGTACAGCAGATGCAGATCCCCGATCCCGAAACCGGTGAGAAGATCACGAAGTGGGTATGGGTCGGAGAAGACAAGACCAACGGCTACCGCGGCGGAGTCTGCGCTTACTCCTCGGACGACCTCTATAACTGGAAGTTCGAAGGCATCATCATGAAGAATGTCCCGAACAGAAGAGTCCTTGATACAGATCCCTATTTCAGGAGCGTTTACGCCGGATATTCATCCGAAGAGCTCGATAATGTCGCGCTTGCCCTCAGCGCGGAGCGCGCAGTGATCGAGCGCCCCAAACTCATCTACAACGAGAAGACAGATAAATACATCCTCTGGTTTCACGCTGACGGCCCCACAGAGACCAGCGACAGCAATTATGCCGCTGCCTGTGCGGGCGTCGCCGTCAGCGACACGCCCTTCGGACCTTACCGCTTTGTCGGCAGATACAGGCTCAATACCTGCCCGCCCGACCAGGAGGACAAATATCCTCAGAGCAGGGGCATGGCCAGGGACATGAACCTGTTCAAAGACACAGACGGAACCGCGTACATCATTTATTCGAGCGAAGAGAATCTGACGCTTTACATCTCAAAACTCAACGACGAATACACCTATCTTGCGACAGACCCCGAAGAAGCAGTCTACGGAGTGGATTTCATCCGCCTCTTCCCCGGCGCGCAGCGTGAGGCTCCGGCACTCTTCCTGAAGGATGGAAAGTATTACCTGATGACTTCGGGCTGCACCGGATGGGCGCCCAACCAGGCGCGCTTCTATACGGCGGATTCGGTAATGGGAGAGTGGGAATCAAAGGGCGATCCGTGCCTTGACGATGAGAACCACACCACATTTGAGTCGCAGAGCACCTGCATTTTCTTCGATCCGAAGTCGGAGACATGGATCTACATGGGCGACAGGTGGTTCGAGGACAATCTCAGTGACTCCAGATATATCTGGCTGCCCGTAGAATTCAAGGAGAACGGAGACATGGAGATCTCGTTCGTTTCGGAGTGGCAGCTGCAATAGTTTGTAACCATGAAAGGTTGGATCGGTATGAGAGGTCAGTTCATTAAAAAGGCCGCGGCGTTCATTTTGATCGCCGCCCTGTCAGCGCCTCTGTTCGCTTCGGCTTCGGCCGCGACGGAATTTGACGATTACAGGCCCGACATCAGCGCGATGGTCCACGACGCCGAGAGCTACAGCGCCTATATAGCTGCGCATTCGGACGCGGCGGAGCCGGCGGCTGAGATCGTCGTGCCCGGTGACGCGTATCTTTCGGCCTCAGAGGATTTCGAGGTCCTCGATTCATACGAGGGACGCGGCGGGAAGAGCCTTCTGACCAGAGAAGAGGGTTCGGTGACCTATGAGGTCGATGTGCCCGAAACCGGCCTTTACAGCATCTGCCTTACATATTATCCAGTTAAGGGCAAAAACAATACCATCGAGCGCAAGGTCTATATCAACGGCGAGATTCCGTTTGAGGGTTCGCAGTACGTTGAATTCACGAGGATCTGGACCAATGCCGAGGAGATCGGCCGCGACTCGAGGGACAATGACATCAGGCCCCGTCAGTCAGAGGCTCCCGAATGGATGACAGCCTTTGTAAAGGACAGCGACGGCTATGTGACGGGCGCTTACAAATACTATTTTGAGCAGGGCGTGAATACGATCACGCTGACCTCCGTAAAGGAGCCGATGGTAATCGGCGAGATCAGGCTGACACAGGAACCGGAGCTGCTCTCGTACGCGGATTATGACGCGGCGAACCGCGCGGCGGGCTTCTCGGAGATCACGGAAGACGATCCTGTGAAGATCCAGGGCGAGTCGGCGGTACTTAAATCCGATTCGACTCTCTACCCCATACCCGACCGCACATCATCGCTTACCGAGCCGTACAACGCTTCGAAGACCAGGCTCAATACGATCGGCGGCACGAACTGGAAGCTGGTCGGGCAGTGGATCACATGGGATATCGACATCCCGGCCGACGGACTCTACCGCATCATGGTCAAGTACAGGCAGAACAAGAACACGGGCGTTACGGTCTGCCGTTCGCTCGAGATTGACGGCAGGACGCCTTTCGCGGAAGCCGACGAATTCTATTTCTATTACGAGAACGCATGGCAGCTCTCGGTACTCGGAGACGGAGAGAGCCCTTACTGGTTCAGATTCACCGAAGGCAGGCACAGACTGACATTTAAGGTAAGCCTCGGCGAGGAGCTGGCAGACATCCTGCTTGTGGCGAGCGACAGCGTAAACCAGCTGAACACGGCCTACAGAGAACTTCTGATGATCATCGGAAGCACGCCCGATACGATGCGTGACTACCAGCTCGAGATCAAGTGTCCCGAGACGTTGAAAACTCTGGCGCGCCAGCACGAAGCCGTCAAGACTCTCAAGGAGATGGTTTCATCCTATTCCAAAGGCCGCAAGGGCAGCGAGACTCAGGCTATCGACAATCTGATCAACCAGCTGGACCGCATGACCAAAAAGCCCGAGAGCATCGCGAAGCAGTGGACCGCATTCAAGGACAATATCGTATCCTTAAGCTCCTGGATCCTCACGATGAGCGAGCAGCCTCTCGAGATCGATTACATGCTCGTCTGCGGTTCTTCAACAGAGGAGCCCAAGGTCAATCCCGGCTTCTTCGCGAGCCTGGTTCACGAGCTCAGGCAGTTCGGCGCGAGCTTCGTTGAGGATTACGACAGCATCGGTGAGATCTACGATGATTCCACCGAGGTGCTCGATGTCTGGATACTCGCGGACGGCACCAACATCACGAGCATGACCGGCGGCGGACGCGATCAGGCCACCGTGATCAAGACTCTCGTAGATAACTATTTTGTTCCCGAAAAGGGTATTCCCGTAAACATAAAGCTGGTAAACAAGGACGTTCTCCTTTCCGCGACACTTGCCGGAAAGGGCCCCGACGTGGCATTGAACGTAGCGGGAATCGAGCCCATGAACTACGCGCTCCGCAACGCGGTAGTCGACCTTACGCAGTTCGATGATTTTGAGGAGGTCAAACAGCGCTTCTACAGTGAGGCGTTTGACCAGTTCACGCTCGAGGGCGGCGTTTACGCGCTGCCGCAGACCATGTCCTTCCACGTGATGTTCTACAGGGCGGATATCCTCGATGAGCTCGGACTTGAAGTTCCGACTACCTGGGATGAGTTCTACAGATGCCTTGCGGTGATCCAGAAGAACAACATGAACATCGGTATCTTCCCCGACTGGACCACCTTCGCGATGTTCCTCTACCAGCACGACGGACAGTATTACACAGACGATTCGATGCACAGCGCGCTCGATACCGAGAACGCGATCGCGGCTTTCAAGCAGTGGAGCGGCAATTACGTGAACTACGGAATGCCGGTATCCTACGATATGGCGAGCCGCTTCCGTACCGGCGAGATGCCGCTTGCGATCGGCGATTACACGCAGTACAACTATCTGTCCGTATTCGCTCCCGAGATAAAGGGCGACTGGGCATTTACGCTGGTTCCCGGCTATGAGCGCGAGGACGGCACGATCGATCATTCGGTTTCCGCGTGGGAAACGGCCTGCGTCATCATGGCGACAAGCGAAAAGCAGAAAAAGGGCTGGGAATTCCTGAAGTGGTGGATGAGCGATTACACCCAGACCGAATACGGCAATGAGATCGAGAATGTTCTCGGCGTCGCGGGACGTGTCGCGACGGCTAACATGAACGCGCTCGAGAATCTTCCGTGGGCGACCGCGGATTACAGAGAGCTGACAAGACAGCTTTCATGGGTAAAGGCGCTGCCTCAGGTTCCCGGCGGATACTTTACCGAGCGTCACATCAAGAACGCGTTCTACACCGTTTACAACAATAACGAGGATCCGAGAGAAACTCTTCAGGATTACGTAAAGCAGATAAATTACGAGATAAGCAGAAAGCGTCTCGAGTTCGGGCTGCCTCTTGAATAAGGGGAATAGGAGAAATCGGAATGGAAAAAGAAGTACAAAAAGAGAATACTTCCGAGTCGATCTACCTGCGCTATATAAAGCGGCGGGCGGGGCTCCTGAAAAAAGACATACGCCGTCATAAGACCTCGTATCTCTTTATCCTGCCCTACTGCCTGCTATTTACGGTATTCATCCTTGCGCCGGTACTCGTGTCCATAGGCTTAAGCTTCACATACTTCAACGTTCTGGAAACGCCGAGGTTCGTGGGCTGGCAGAACTATGTCGACCTGTTCTTCGCGGATGAGGTCTTCTTAACGGCGGTCAAGAACACCTTCCTGTTCGCGGTCATCACCGGCCCGATCGGTTATTTCATGGCACTGTTCATCGCCTGGATGATCAATGACATCAGGAACAAAAAAGT
>JAFZKM010000108.1 GCA_017553665.1 Lachnospiraceae bacterium | reverse complement strand
GTCCGAGCGAAGCTGCCGTGATTCCCTTTCCCAAGCCTGAAACAACACCGCCTGTAACAAAAATAAACTTTGTTTTCCGATTCTCCATTGCCTTCTCTCTCCCCATTAAAGTGTTTTGAATCTTTCAACCGCTTCGACCGTGTTCTCCCTGCTGCCAAACGCCGTAAGCCTGAAATAATGCTCTCCGTGCGGACCGAAACCCGATCCCGGTGTTCCGACAACGTTTGCCTTTGAGAGAAGATAGTCGAAAAACTCCCAGCTCGTCATGTTCCCCGGCGTCTTCAGCCAGATATACGGCGCGTTCACGCCGCCCGAAACCTCGAAGCCCGCCGATGAAAGCCCATCCATGATGATCTTCGCGTTGCCCATATAGTAAGCGATCTGCTCACGCACCTGCTGCCTTCCCTCGGGAGAATAAACGGCTTCGCCGGCCTTCTGCACGATATAGGGCGCTCCGTTGTACTTCGTTCCGTGCCTTCTTGCCCAGAGCGGCCAGAGCTTCTCTCCTCCGGTCGTAAGATCCTTCGGAATGACTGTAAAGCCCAGCCTCAGGCCCGTGAAGCCGGCTGTTTTCGAGAACGACCTGAACTCTATCGCGCAGTCCCTCGCGCCGTCGCATTCGTATATGCTGTGAGGAACATCACCTTCATTAATATACGCTTCATAGGCCGCATCGTAAAGTATTATACTGTCATTTTTATTCGCAAAATCGACCCATTTCTGAAGCTCGTCTTTTTTGATCACCGCTCCGGTCGGATTGTTCGGGAAACACAGATAGATCAGGTCCGGAACCTCCTTCGGGAGCTCCGGTACAAAGCCGTTTCCCGCGGTGCAGGGCATGTAGATCACGTTCTCAAAACGCTCCGCCGCCGCGTCATAAGCCCCGGTCCTGCCCGCCATAACGTTTGAGTCCACATAAACGGGATAAACAGGGTCACATACTGCGATCCTGTTTCCAACGTCAAATATCTCCTGTATATTGCCGCAGTCGCACTTCGCGCCGTCGGAGACGAATATCTCGTCGGCGGAAATGTCGCAGCCCCTGTCCCTGTAATCTTTTTCGGCGATCACGCTCCTCAGGAATTCATAGCCGAGATCCGGCGCGTAACCCTTAAAGGTCGAGGCGTCCCCCATCTCGTCCACTGCCGAATGCAGCGCCTCGATGACCTTCGGCGCGATTGGCTGCGTAACGTCGCCGATGCCGAGCCTGATGATCTTTGCCTCGGGATGCGCCTCCCCATATTCCCTGACCTTTTTCCCGATCATCGAGAACAGATAACTTCCCGGGAGTTTCTTGTAATTCTCGTTTATCCTTGCCATTTTCTCTTCTTCCTTATCACAGATTAGTATACCCCATCAGATCTTTATCTACCGCCTTCGCGACGCTCACACCCTCAGAGAGCGCCCATACAACGAGCGACTGTCCGCGGTGCATGTCTCCCGCGACATAAACCTTTGCCTGCGATGTAGCGTGCTCTCCCGGCGCGGTCTTTACATTCGTACGTCCGTCGACTTCGACTCCGAAGCCCTCGGTCACATACTGCTCGCTGCCGAGGAACCCTGCCGCGATCAAAACCAGATCAGCCGGGATCTCCTTCTCACTTCCCTCCACGGGAACCATGTTCATGCGTCCGGTCTTCTCATCCTTTTTAGGCTCAAGACTTATCAGTACCGCAGCCTTTACATTACCCTTTTTATCCTTGATGAATTCCTTCACCGTGGTCTTGTAGATTCGGGGATCCGAACCGAACTTCCGGATCGCCTCTTCCTGGCCGTAATCGGTCTTCAGGACTCTCGGCCACTCCGGCCAGGAGTTCGTCGGAAGCCTCTTTGCGGGCGGTTCGGGCATCATCTCGAGCTGTGTAACGCTCTTCGCTCCGAGTCTTATGCTAGTGCCCACACAGTCATTGCCGGTATCTCCGCCGCCGATGACTATCACATGCTTGCCCTTCGCGAGTTCGGTCGGGATCTTCTCAAATTTGGAATCGAGCAGGCTCTTCGTAACTTCGGAAAGGAAATCAACCGCGAAACGGATTCCCTTCGCGTCCCTTCCCGGAACCTTGATGTCTCTCGGGTTCGAAGCCCCGCACGCGAGGATCACGGCATCGTATTCATTTACAAGCTTCGACGCGGGGATATCCTTTCCGATATCGGCATTCACGACAAAGCTGATGCCTGCCTTTTCCATAAGAGCAAGTCTGCGGTCGATCACGGACTTGTCAAGCTTCATGTTCGGGATTCCGTAACGCAGCAGTCCTCCGATACGGTCGCGGCGCTCATACACGGTCACCAGATGACCTCTGCGGTTAAGCTCCTTCGCGGCAGCGAGTCCCGAAGGCCCGCTTCCTACGATCGCGACCTTCTTGCCTGTCCTGACCGCGGGCGCTCCGTCCGAAACCAGACCGTGCTCAAAGGCATATTCGATAACGGCCTTTTCGTTTTCCTTCGTCGACACCGCTTCGTCCTCGTATCCGCAGGTGTAGGCCGCTTCACAGAGTGCCGGACATACCCTGCAGGTAAATTCGGGCAGGGGATGCGTAATTGAGAGCCTTCTGTAGGCCTCTGCCATCCTTCCGCGGTAAACCAGCTCATTGACCTCGGGAACAAGGTTATGCAGCGGACATCCGGACGCCATTCCGGCAAGCATCGCGCCCGCCTGGCAGAACGGAACTCCGCAGTTCATGCACCTTGCGGCCTGAAGTCTCTGCTCCGGAAGGGAAAGTCTCTCGTGGAACTCCCTGAAATCGAGCACTCTTTCCGCTTCTTCCCTGACTTTTCCTTCTTTTCTGTCATACTCAAGAAAACCCGTTGTTTTTCCCATTGCATTGTCCTCTTATGTCACACTTTTTCACCGACAAACGTTCTGAAAGCTTCGATCTTCGCGGCCTCGGGGTCCATTCCCTCTTCCTCCGCCTTCGCGATGAGTCTCAGCATTTCCTTATAGTCCACGGGTATGATCTTCTTAAAATGCGATACATACCTGTCAAAATCATCGAGTATCTTACGACCCTTTTCCGAGCCCGTATTCTCGACATGCGCCGTGATCAGGCGCTTCAGCTCATCGAGGTCCGCCTTGTGCTCCACGGTCTCCATGTTGACGAGCTGCTTGTTGAGGTTCCTGTACAGCTTGTTGTCCATGTCGAGCACGTAAGCCACGCCGCCGCTCATGCCGGCCGCGAAGTTCTTTCCCGTAGGTCCGAGGATGACCACGCATCCGCCGGTCATGTACTCGCATCCGTGCTCGCCGACGCCCTCAACAACAGCCACAGCGCCGGAATTCCTTATGGCAAAGCGCTCGCCCGCCATTCCCGCGATGTAAGCCTGGCCCGAGGTCGCGCCGTACAGAGCAACGTTGCCTACCATGATGTTCTCTGAAGGATCGTATTTGGCCTCTTTAGGCGCCTGAACGGTCAGCTTGCCGCCCGAAAGACCTTTCCCGAAGTAATCGTTCGCGTCGCCCGTGAGCTTCAGCGTGAGGCCCTTCGGGATAAATGCTCCGAAGCTCTGTCCGCCCGCGCCCGCGCAGCTGATCGTGATCGTATCCTCGTCAAGACCGTCCGCGTGATGCCTTGTGATCTCCGCTCCGAGCAAAGTTCCGAAGGTCCTGTCGGTATTGCCGACATTGATCGAGATCGACGACTTCGTGCCTTCCTTTATGGACTTTAAAAGCTTCTTCGACTTTAAGAGCACGCTCTCGTCAAGTGTCTTCTCAAGCCCGAAATCAAAGAGATTGCCTTTCCCGAATACCGCCTTGTCCCTCGGAGTACCCGACATATCGAGCAAAATCCCCGACAGATCGAGCTTCTTCTGCGATTCGTTCAGACCGTCTTTGATCTTCAGCAGATCGGTTCTGCCGACGAGCTCTTCCACCGAGCGTACACCGAGCGATGCCATGATCTCACGGAGCTGTCTCGCGATAAAGAGCATAAAATTCTCAACATATTCGGGCTTGCCCGCGAACCGTTTTCTCAGCTCGGGATTCTGCGTCGCGACGCCCATCGGACATGTATCCGACTGGCACTGTCTCATCATTACGCAGCCCATCGTGATCAGCGGAGCCGTAGCGAAACCGAATTCCTCGGCGCCCAGGATCGCGGCGATCGCCACGTCCCTTCCGGTCATCAGTTTGCCGTCCGTCTCGATAACGACTTTATTGCGGAGGCCGTTCGCGATCAGAGTCTGGTGAGTCTCGGCGAGTCCGAGTTCCCACGGAAGTCCCGCATTATGTATCGAAGAAAGCGGTGCGGCTCCCGTTCCGCCGTCGTAGCCCGAGATCAGGATGACTCCCGCTCCCGCCTTCGCAACACCCGCGGCTACGGTTCCCACGCCTGCTTCCGAAACAAGCTTTACCGAAATCCTCGCGTTCTTGTTCGCGTTCTTCAGATCGTAGATCAGCTGGGCCAGATCCTCGATCGAATAGATATCGTGGTGCGGAGGAGGTGAGATAAGGCTCACGCCGGGCGTTGAATGCCTGGTCTTCGCGATCCACGGATAAACCTTCTTGCCGGGCAGATGTCCGCCCTCGCCGGGCTTCGCGCCCTGCGCCATCTTGATCTGGATCTCCTTCGCGCTGACGAGATATCTGCTCGTCACGCCGAAACGTCCGCTCGCCACCTGCTTGATCGCCGAGCTTCTGTCGTGATCGGTTCCCGCAGACATCAGTCTCTCTTCGCTCTCACCGCCTTCACCGCTGTTTGACTTGCCCTGAAGGCGGTTCATCGCGATCGCGAGAGTCTCATGAGCTTCCTCGGAGATCGAACCGTAGGACATCGCGCCTGTCTTGAAGCGCTTTACGATCGAGTGCTCGTCCTCTACCTCGTCGAGCGGGACGGGCTGCGCGGCCTCATTGAAATCGAGCAGGGTTCTTAAATACCCCGTTCTCTCGGCGTCCGCGAGCTTCGTATACTCCTTGAAGCGCTCATAATTGCCTTCTCTGGTCGCGGTCTGCAGCGCGTGTATGGTCTCGGGATTGTATCTGTGGTTTTCTCCCTGTCTTCTCGATTTATGCCTTCCGAGAGCGGTAAGCTCAAGGTTCACATCAAGTCCGAGCGGATCGAAAGCGAGGCTGTGCTGCGCGTCCGTAGCCCTTCCGATGTCTTCGAGCGTAATGCCTCCCACGCGGCTTACGGTGCCCGTGAAATACTCGTCAATGACCTCGGGCGAGATGCCGATCGCCTCAAATATCTTGCTGCCCTGATACGACTGTATCGTGGAAATGCCCATCTTCGAAGCTATCTTTACGATGCCGAACAGGATCGCGTCGTCATAGTCGTCAACAGCCGCGTAATAATCCTTGTCAAGCAGTTCCTCTTCGATCAGCTGCGCGATCGTCACGTGCGCGAGATACGGATTGACCGCCGAAGCACCGTATCCCAAAAGAGCCGCGAAATGATGTACCTGTCTGGGCTCGGCCGACTCAAGGATCAGCGACATTGCGGTACATTTCCTCGTGTCTACGAGATGCTTGTGGACCGCAGCTACCGCCAGCAGCGAAGGGATCGCTACATGGTTCTCGTCCACTCCCCTGTCGGAGAGGATCAGGATGTTGGCGCCCTCCTTATAGGCCTTGTCGACCTCAAGGAAGAGGTGCTTTAAGACCATCTTCATCGGAGAGCTCTTATAATACAGAGTCGATACCTTTGATACCTTGAAGCCGTCTCTTTTCATATTCTCGATCTTCAAAAGGTCAAGGTCGGTAAGTATCGGATTGTTTATCTTAAGTACATGGCAGTTACCGGGCTTCTGCTCGAGCAGATTGCCGTTTTTGCCCACATATACTGTACGTGAGGTTACGATCTCCTCGCGCTGCGCGTCGATAGGAGGGTTCGTTACCTGCGCGAACTGCTGCTTGAAATAATAGAACAGCGGCTGGTATTTGTCGGAAAGAGCCGCGATAGGCGTATCGACACCCATCGAGCCGATGCTCTCGTTGCCCGAAAGCGCCATATTAAGGATGCCGTCGTAATAATCCTCCCAGGTATAGCCGAACGCCTTCTGCAGGCGCTGCCTGCCTTCTCCCGCGAGCATCGGAACCTTTTTGTTCGGGATCTTCAGGTCCGCAAGGTGGATCAGATTGCTGTCGAGCCACTCGCCGAAGGGCTCGGAAAGAGCGTATTTTTCCTTGATCTCCTCATCGACGAAGATACGCTTCTGCTTCGTGTCAACGAGTAGGATCTTGCCGGGGTGAAGCCTTTCCTTCTTCACTATATGGCTCTCATCGAGAGGCAGAACGCCGACCTCGGATGAGAGGAACAGTCTGCCGTCATCGGTAAGGACATATCTCGAAGGACGTAGTCCGTTGCGGTCGAGGATCGCGCCCATCACATCGCCGTCCG
>JAFZKM010000107.1 GCA_017553665.1 Lachnospiraceae bacterium | reverse complement strand
GTCCCGCTAAATCCCCGAAATATTGTCCGGAGGATCGAGCTTATGGCTATCAACAGAGTAGTGCTGACACAGGATGACAAGTACCAGACCACGGTTTACACATATAATACGGATGCCGAAGAAGTGAAGGGCACGGTGGTCGTGCTGCACGGCATGGCGGAGCACCATGAGAGATATATCCCGTTCGCGAACTTCCTGAACGGACACGGCTATGACGTGTTCCTCTACGATCATCGCGGACACGGCACGGATAAGAAGTTCGAGGAGCTCGGGCATTTCGCGGACAAAGACGGCGACAAACTCGTCATTGCGGACGCGATCAATGTACTGAGATACGCTAAGGCCAATAACCGCGGCTCGAAGCTGATCCTCTTCGGCCACAGCATGGGTTCGATCATCGCGCGCAATGTGATCCAGCAGTACGACGAGCCCGATAAGGCCATCATCTGCGGCACAGCGTATATGGCGCCCTTCGCGTCGTTCTGCGGCATGCAGGTAGCGAACATCGTGAAGCTCACCCGCGGCGCGCGCGTGCAGTCACCTTATCTTGCGAACCTCACCACGGGCTACAAGGATTTCGCGAAGATCTCGAACCGCACCGCTTTCGACTGGCTGACCCGCGACAACAGCATTGTGGGCGCATATATCAACGATCCTTACTGCGGCTTCGTCTGCAGCTCGGCGTTCTACCATGACCTGATCCGCCTCACTTACACCGCGGCCCGCAGGAAGCTCATCAAAAAGACCCGCAGGGACCTGCCGATACTCCTTATTTCCGGAGCCCTCGATCCCGTCGGCGGATACGGAGCCGGTGTAACTAAGCTGTTCGCGCTACTGCAGAAACTCGGATTTAACGAATCTGATTGCACCATCTATGAAGAATGTAGGCACGAACTTCTTAACGAGCTCAACTCTGAGGCTATAATGAATGACATACTTAATTGGATAGAGAAATAAACTTATTGCACTACACCACAAGGGGGACGGAACTTTCGTCCCCCATTTCTTATTCTGCGGTACTGTAAGGCGTGGGCGTGCAGAGAAAACTTCCGGGACTCGTTGAGGACGCCGGTACTTATCGACCGTAATGAGGTCGATTATGTACCGCTGCGTCCGAAAAGAAGCGAGAGCGTGTCTCCGGAAGTTTTACTCGTCGCCGCCCGCGCCATATTGCGGCACGCAAAAAGGGGGACGAAAGTTCTCGTCCCCCCAAACCTTATTTCCTGGGCGGCTTGGGCCCATAATATTCATATAGATACGTCTTTATCATTCCGTTGTAGATCTTGCGGTTCTTATCCGCTTTCCGCCCGAAGTACTTCTGGGCGTCCTCGTAGCTCGTGATGAAGAAATACGACCAGTTCTGCAGGCGGGAGAACGCCTCTCCCATGGCCTTGTACAGCGCGGGCAGCGCTTCCTTCTCTTCGAGACGCTCGCCGTAAGGCGGGTTCGTGATGATGAATCCGTACTGCTTCTGCGAACTCAGCTCGCGCATGTCGCGCTGCTGGAAGTGAATGTATTTGTCCACACCGGCCATCTTCGCGTTCGCGCGCGCCGCGTTCAGAACCTCCGCGTCAATGTCGTAGCCCTGCAGCGTCATGCCTGCGTCCGCGATCACCAGGTCCTTTGCCTCCGCGCGCGCCTGCTGCCAGGTCGCCTTCGGCACAAAAGCCAGCTTCTCGCCGGCGAAGCTTCTCGCGATGCCCGGCGCGATATTCGCGCCCATCAGCGCCGCTTCTATCGGGAAGGTTCCGCTTCCGCAGAACGGGTCCACGAGCAGCCTGTCGCGTTTCCAGAGGGTAAGCATAATTATCGCCGCCGCGAGAGTCTCGGAGATCGGCGCCTTTGCCACCATCTTTCGGTAGCCGCGCTTGTGCAGCGACTCGCCCGAGGTGTCGATCGTCACGGTCACCAGGTCACGGTTGATCGTTGTGCGGATCGGATACTCCGCGCCGCTCTTCGGGAAATAGTCGAGGCGGTAGCGCTTCTTCATGCTCTCCACCACCGCTTTGCCCATGATCCTCTGGATGTCAGAGGGCGAGAAAAGCTTCGACTTCACCGAAGAAGCCTTCGTGATATAGAAATTCGCGTCCTGCGGCATCAGTTCCGGCCAGTCGAGCGCCTTCGTATTTTCAAAGAGCTCATCGTAGGTCGTCGCGGTGAATTCACCGACCACCATCAGCACGCGCTCCGTCGTGCGCAGGAAAATGTTCGCCCGCGCGATCGCGGTCTCGTCGCCTTTGAAGAAGACTCTGCCGTCCTCCACGCGCGTGATCTCGAGTCCCAGGTCCGCTATTTCTCTTTTCAGCACTGCCTCCAGCCCGAAATGGCAGGGGCACACCAGATTAAACTGCATTTCTACCTCATTTCGCTTTGCTGATCTGATCGATCTGTATCGCCAGGTTCAGGTTCTCGGTCACATTGATAACGCCCGATGTGATGCCGATCGCCTGCCCGTACTTGTTCAGGAGCACTCCCCCGCTGCTGCCGGTCGATATCGGCGCGGAGAAAATGATGAAATTCAGGTCCGTCGCGACTCCGAGTCCGGCGCACTCATCCTCCGCAAGCCTCGCGTCGGAAATGATCGTGATCCCGTCGGAAAATGTGCCCGTGTAGCCTGCGGGGCTGCCGAACGCGTAAACCTTCTCACCGCCCGCGGGAAGATATCCCGGAGCCATGTTCAGAGTCGTGTGCCCGCCCTTGCCTTCCTTCAGCTCCACCGTGAGCACCGCCACGTCGTAGTCGGTATCGATCTTGTAATCCTTTTTAACCAGGTACAGATTGCCCTGATAATCGGTCACCTTGAGGATCAGGATGTTGCCGTGCGAAATAACGTGCGCGCAGGTAACGACCGTCTCCTCATCGATAAAAAAACCGGAGCCCGAAGCGGCATTGCCGTCATCGAAAAAAACGAAAATGTCGACCATCGCGCCGTACGCCTGCGCGTAGGCTTCCTCGGGAGTCAGCTCCTTAAAAGCCTGCTCAAAAGCGGTGTTCACCACGGCGTTCGAACCCTTGTCGAAAATGCCGTAGTCGTTCGACTCCTTGGTCTTGCCGGCGTTCGCCTTGTAAAAAGCCTTCATCGTCATCGCCTGATCAGGGGTAATGCCGTCAAGGAACTTTTTGATAACATTGTATCTGATGCCGAAATTCAGGTTCTGCGCGGAAGTCACGGTAAATGCCATAAGGCCGATCACGCGGCCGTTCTCATCGACCATGGGGCCGCCGCCGCTGCCGATACCGGAAGGCATCGACGACTGGAAGCAGTCGATCCCGTCGTTCATCACGATCATCGGATTCGCGACGATCCCCTCGCAGAAGCTCGCGGTCACGCCCGCGGGACTTCCGAACGCGTACATCTTCATGCCGCCGCGAATCTCGCTTCCGAGCGAAAGCGCGGACTTATTCTTCTCGGCGGTCTTAATGAGGATCAGGTCGTCCGCCTCAGAGCAGGCAATGATCTCCTTCACCGCGTATGATGTGCCGTCGTAGCCGGTGATTGTCATCTTCGACGCCGCCGCTACAACGTGCTGCGCGGTCAGAACCTCGCCGGGCCCCACAAAGAAGCCCGCGCCAATGTATACCGCACCGGTGCTGTCCCAGGTCTTTATCTCGACACAGGCGCCGTAAGTGTAGGCATACGCCTCCTCCGAGGTCATCGCCTTCTCCTTTCTCATGATGAGCGTGAGCTCAATGCTCTCGTCGCCGCATTTGACCGTAACCGTAGTGGTCGCGTCCTTCTTGGGCGTGAAAGCGACATTGACCTTGTCGCCCTTCCATTTGCCGATCTTGGTCTTCACTAAAGACTTGTCCGCGGGAGTGACAGTGATGGTCTCGTCCGCGGCGCGGTCCTTCAGGGTAAATGTCACCGTTCCCTTGCCGTTCAGCCAGACCTTCGTATTGCGGGTCGAAAGGCGGGCCTCAGCCGCCGATGCGCCCTCAGCCGGGAAGAAAACCGTAGCAAAGAGCATCAAGCAAGCCAAGAGGGCCAGGATGCGGGTGAAAATGTTCTTTCTTGTATTTCTCATATTATATCGATTCCTTATAAATTTAATAAAGGACACGGTGATGGTTCTCATGTTCCATCCTGCATCCTTACAGCGCAGGCGCCGCCTGCGCGTCATTGGCATATGGAACTCAGAAGCCGTGGCCGCCGCCACCGCCTCCTCCACCGCCGCCTCCGCCGCCACCGCCGGATCCGCCTGAACTCGACGGCGGGTGGTAGATGCGCTTGGTGTGCGTGTAGGTGATCGTAGGCTTCGTAAATCCGAAGTTCCTGTCAACATAAGTCAGCAGCTCGCCGCGGCCGCTCTTCTGCGCCTTCGAGCGCGCCGACGCGAACCAGTAGCAGATCAGCATAGCAAGTCCGATCGCGAACAGTCCGTTGCTGATGGACTTCATCGGCATCGCGATCCTGCCTC
>JAFZKM010000011.1 GCA_017553665.1 Lachnospiraceae bacterium | reverse complement strand
CTCGAGGGTTCTGGTATAACGGAAATTTGAAGGTTTATCACAATACTCTCTGACTATGAGACCCGAAACAGAAGGTCTTAAGGTTTCGTAATCGTCATCACACATACCGTAATTGCCGATAAGCGGATAAGTCATAACGACCGCCTGTCCCGTATAAGAAGGGTCGGAAACGATTTCCTGATAACCGACCATAGAAGTGTTGAACACCAGCTCCACCATCCGGTTTTCCGGTGATCCGAATCCGGTACCCGCAAACTCGAGACCGTCTTCAAGCACGATTTTTTTGTTCATGCGATTCAGCTCCTTTGCTCTATCCGCATCTTAACCTTTTCTGTATATCTTACACCATGGATGAAGGCTTGTCACACTAAATGATTTTGTTTTTTTGCCTAAAAAATTGGAAAGGGCAGAACCGCTTCCGCCCTTTCCGTAAATACCGTGATATTCTGTTTTACTGTTCTGTCTTTTTGACCTTTCCTTCGGGCAGATACCGCGAGAGCGTACGCTCGAGATCCTCGGGCTTCGTGGGCTTCGTCAGATAATCGTCAAAGCCCTCCGAAAGATACATCTCTCTCATGCCTTCTATGGCGTTCGCGGTAAGCGCGATAACGGGACATTTGAATCCCGGATCCTCCTTCAGCCTGTGCAGCATCTCGATTCCGTCCATGCCCGGCATCATATGATCGAGCAGGATCAGATCGTATTTGTTCTTCGCGCAGAGCTCTATGCCTTCCTTGCCCGAAAGAGCCTGCTCGACTTTTATCTCGGTCTGCTTTAAGAGTCCCTTTACGACCATGATGTTGACCGGCGAATCGTCGATCACGAGGATAACGGCGTCGGGCGCCTTAAAGCTCGGAGCGTAAGCCTTCTTTTCAGACTCGCCGCTCTCTTTGCCCACGTTATCGCCCACCTTGCCGGGTCCGGAGATCTCCTGGATTATATACGCGGTAAATGTCGAGCCCTCGCCGTACGTACTCTTAACGTCTATCCTTCCGCCCATCATATGGACAAGATTATTCGAGATGGCGAGTCCGAGACCGGTTCCTTCAATGCCCTTGTTCCGCTGCGTCTCAAAGCGCTCGAACTTGTTGAAGAGCTTCTCCATGTCTTCGGGCCTGATGCCGATACCGGTATCTTCAACCTCCATCTTCAGAACTATGTAATGCTCATGGTCCGGGATCTCGCAGTCAGAACTGCCCGCGAAGCCGACACGCAGTGAAACCGAGCCTTTCTCGGTATATTTCACGGCATTGTTCATGATATTGATCAATACCTGGCCGATCCTGTTCTCATCGCCGTGAAGGTCATTGGGAAGTTCCGGATCCATCTCAAGTTTAAGCTCAAGATCCTTTTTCTTCGCGAGTTCTCCGATCTGGTTCGTGATGTTTTTGATAAGGTCTCTTAAACTGTAATCCGCGTCGGCAAGCTCAAGCTTGCCCGACTCTATCTTCGTGAAATCAAGTATATCATTGATGATGCTGAGCAGGTTCGTGCCGGCATTCCTGATATTCTCGGAATAATCCTTTATATCCTTCTCATTCGATTCACGGCTGATCATCTCGTTCATACCGAGGATCGCGTTGACGGGAGTCCTGATCTCATGCGACATGTTCGCGAGGAAGCTGGATTTCATCTCGCTGACATGCTGCGCGTATTTCTCCTCGTCCATGATCCCGAGGATATCCTTTACAAACGAAAATACGCCCGAGAACAGCATCAGGTACATACCGACGATGAACGGATACGCGTCATGGTTGTCGTAGGTGGTAACAAGCCTCACTGCCTGGAAAATGCCGGATACGAAAACCGCGATGAAGCCGCTCACAAGGAAGATATAGTCCTTCGCGCGGCGCTTTATGACATCGATGATAACCGTGGCCACCATCGTGAGCAGCACGATAATGCCGGCGGATCCACTGTATAGAAGATTATCCTGATAGGAACGCGTTCCGAAAAAGTGGCTGATCGTCACTATCAGATCCGAAGCAACGTAGAGCAGTCCGGCCGCCATCAGTACATGCTCATGGCGTCTGCCCTGCGCGTAATTCAGGCACAGCAGGAACAGGAACGGGATGGTCATGACCAGCATGTATTCCATCGGTCCGTCGACAAAGTAGTTGCCGAATACGATCTGATAAAGGAACGAGTCGAAGATGAACCAGAGCGCCAGCAGCATAATGCCGACCGCCAGGTCCACTATATAGAATTTCCGTCTGAAAACGAAGTGCATTACGACCGTGACTACAGAGAACATCAGCGCGAGTATGAAGAGGATCGCTGCCGCGATGAACTGTCCGCCGTCCTTTTTGATCATGTAGAGGATCATGCCGATCTTGTCTCCGACCAGCACGGCGTTGAAGTTTGTATTGTCCTTGCCCTCGTCATAGCACTCGAGAACTATCGCCTGTCCGGCGTCACGCGCGTGCAGATTCACGAGCATGTAGTGGCTCTTTACGTAACCGCCCGGAAGCGGGTTGTCATTGCTGCTGAAGTCAAGGCGCAGTTCACCGTTAACATAAACGCGCATGCTCCTGTTCGTCCGGAAGCAGGCATAAGAATTCTCATCTACGGTGCCGGGGAGCCTGGATGTCAGTGTGACCGTATCTCCCACCGCGATATCAAGCGAACCGGGAAACTTTACTTGTCTGGTCTCACCCGCGGTATCCGTATATGACCAGGTATTCCCGAATACCGCACAGTTGCCTGTAAAGTAATGGATCGACTCGGTAAAGAACTGTCCGTAGATAAAGAATAT
>JAFZKM010000010.1 GCA_017553665.1 Lachnospiraceae bacterium | reverse complement strand
ACATCCTGTACCCTGCTCATGACATCGATCGCGAACGCGTCGATACGCAGCGAAGGGAGCGAGATATTGACCTTGCGGTCTCCCATCTCGGTGATCAGGTAATCGAGCAGCTCTCCGAGATACGGATAATCACTCGAGCTTAATGAGCTCAGCGTGATCTCCTCGTACCCCGTATTCTTGATGATATCGATCGTGTTCTGCTTCAGGACCTCGAGCGATCTGGCCCTGATCGGGCGATAGATCATTCCGGCCTGGCAGAAGCGGCAGCCTCTGATGCAGCCGCGCTGGATCTCGAGCACCGCGCGGTCCTGCACAGCCTTTAAATAAGGCACGATGGGCTTTCTCGGGTAGAAGGTATCCGAAAGATTCCCTACCACCTGACGCTTTATCGTCGCGGGCACGCCTTCGCGTCCCGTAAACGACGCTATCGTACCGTCGTCATTGTATTCAACATCGTAAAACGCGGGCATATACAGGCCTTCGATGTGCGAGAGCGCCAGCAGGATATCGTGTCTGGACGCTTTCTTCGCCCGAAGTTCCTTGTACATGTCGAGCATGTCATAATATACGGTCTCGCCTTCGCCGATGTAGATTATGTCAAAGTAATCCGCGATAGGCTCGGGATTGTATGTGCAGGGGCCGCCCCCGATAACGATCGGATCGTCGTCGGTACGGTCCTTTGAAAAGATCGGGATATGCGAGAGCTCGAGCACCTGGAGCACGTTCGTATAGCACATCTCGTACTGCAGCGTGATGCCGAGGAAATCGAAGTCCTTTATCGGCTGCTGGCTCTCGAGAGCGAACAGCGGGATATTCTTCTCGCGCATGATCTTATCGAGATCGGGCCACGGCGAATAAACGCGCTCGCACCAGGTATCCTCCCGCTGATTGAACATATCGTAAAGTATCTGTATTCCCAGGTGGGACATGCCCACCTCATACACGTCCGGGAAACACATACAGAACCTTACGTCAATCGCATTGAGGTCCTTCACGATCGCGTTGACTTCGTGCCCGATATAGCGCTCAGGCTTCTCTATTGAGCTTAATATTTCATCGGATAATGCCAGTTTCTTCATCTGTTCTCCTGATCAAAAGAGCTTTCTTCCGGCTACCCATTTCGCGATAATGGAGCCTGCATGGCCGAGATACATGATGCGCTCAAGCCTCTGCGGAATGGTAAGTTCCAGCACCGTTCTGGCCGATGTATCGTCAATGACGAGAGCATCGAATTCATAGCCGTCCTCAAAGCTTCCGACCTTTCCGAAGAACTCTCCGCCGCCCTTTGTAGCAAGGAAGAACGCCTCGGGGAATGTGAGCGCCCTTTCGGTATCGTCCACAAGTCTCCAGCGAAGCTTCGAAACCTGGATCGAGTCGGTAACGGCTTTGAACATATTGATGGTCGAACCGCCCGCGACGTCGCTCGCGAGTCCGCATTTGATCCCGCAATTCAGGAACTTCCTCATCGGAGCAATTCCCGAGCGGAGATTCTCGTTCGACTGCGGCGAGTGCGCGACAAATATACCGCGCTCCTTCATGAGCCCGATCTCGTCCTCGCGCATATGTATGCAATGAGCCATGACGGTCTTGCCGGAGGTCCCGAAGAGTCCGAAACGGTCATACGCGTCCGCGTAACCCTTCGAATCGGGAGCAAGTTCATGTACCCAGTCTATTTCACTTAAATTCTCGGAAAGATGCGACTGTACGGGAAGATGCCTCTTCGCCGCGATCACGCCGAGCTCCTTCATCAGCTCATCGGTACATGAGGGCACGAATCTGGGCGTGATGATGGGCAGCACGTTCTCGTATTTACCGGTCACCTCATCGAGCCACTTTACGGTCTCTTCCGCGGATTCCTTAGTTTCTTCGCGGTAAATGTCGGGGCTGTTGCGGTCCATATTGACCTTGCCGATAAAGCCCGCCATACCCTCGCGGTCAAAGGCCTCCATCAGGTACTCGGTGGCCTCTCTGTGGATCGTCGCGAATACGACGGCACGCGAAGTCGCGCTGTGCTTTATGTCCTCGACAAATACATCGTACGCCTTCTTCGCGTATTCAATATCCGCGTATCTGCTCTCCTGAGGAAATGTGATCGTATCGAGCCAGTCAAGCAGCTCAAGATCCATTCCGAGCCCCCTGTACGCGTACTGGGGCGCATGCAGATGGATATCTGACATTCCGGGGCAGATAAGCTTCCCGCTGTAGTCAAAAACTTCTATCCCTTTGTACTTATCGGGCAGCTCACTGTATATTCCGGCAGCCTTTCCGTTCTCGCATACCAGGTACGCATTCTCCCTGAACTCAAGATCGGTAAGCGCCTTCGAAAAACATATGTCGCCCTTTAAGGCAAATGTTTTATTCATAAATTTTCCTCATCTTCGGGAGTTTCGTTCTCTTCCTCCGCGCCTTCGGTATCATCGAAACGCTCGTTGTAGAAATCTTCGATCAGATCGTCCGCGTAGTTCTCGTCAAGATCGGGATAAGCTTCAAAAAGCTTCGAGCGGATGATCTCGGTGCGGCGAAGATAAAGCAGCTCCTCGCTGAGTTCCTCGTCCTTAAGCTCATCAAAAACTTCATCGGTAATGTTCTCTTTAAGCCACTCATCAAGCGAAGCCGTGAGCTTCTCTTCTTCTACGGAAGCGATCTCGGCCTTTCTCGAGCGCTTGATCGCGTTGATGCCTACGAGGCAGCAGCCGATGGCCATCGCGCCGATCAGGATCAGCGAAGGAACGTTATTGAACAGTGTGATGTAATTCGTGGCGTTCAGCACAAGGAACACGAGCAGAAGTACCGCAAATCCGAGGAAAGTGATGGCGGTCGAGAACATCTCTTTGCTCTCTTCTGCCTTCTTTACGTAAACCTCAGCGGGCTTATAAACCTTCTCTGCCGCGATCGCGTCGGCGATCGTGTTCTTCTCCGATTCGCTCATCTCATCCTCGGGGATCTCCTCGAGGATAGCCTCGTCAAATTCAGGTTCGCTGTCAGGGTCGAGTTTATGCTCCTCCATGATCTCCGCGAGCTTCTTCATCTCATCGTCCGCGCGCTTCTTCGACTCAACGATATAAAATCCGCGGAAAGCAACCTTTGCCTTCTCCAGTCTGTCCTTATCAACCTTTACGGCGTAGGTCTGCTCGGATTCATCATAAACGCAGACAGCCTCCATCGATGAGTACTCGAGATACTCAACGAGTCTGTTCGCAAGTTCTTCGTCTTCGAGACGCGCCAGAACCTCCATTCCGTCATCCGCAGGGAGTTCGTCGACCAATGTCGCTCCGCAGTCGCTGCAGACCTCTATTCCTTCCTGATATTCTGTTTTGCAATTAGGGCACCAGGGCATTTTTCTTTCCTCCAAGTATCTATATATTACGGGCTGTGGCAAATGTGCATACCACAACAAATTAATTATACCTGAATCTCACTATTTTTCAATGTTTCTCACAGATTTTTCACAATACGGATATACAGCCATGGGGACGGTTCTTT
>JAFZKM010000106.1 GCA_017553665.1 Lachnospiraceae bacterium | reverse complement strand
GATGAGCAGCATTACCGAAACTGCCGCGGCGTAGCCCATCTCATATCTGATGAAGCCGTAATCGTCAATGTGGTTCGTTATCAGCTGTCCGGCGTATTCCGGCGTCGGGTTCGCTCCCGACAGAGTGACTCCGATCCAGCCCATATTGAACGCGTTTACAATGGCCATTACCGCTCCGAAGAGCATCTGGGGCTTCATCGAAGGGATCGTGATATAGATGATCTCCTGCACGCGGTTCTTCATACCGTCCACATAAGCCGCTTCATAGAGCTCTTCGTTGATGTTCAGGATACCGGATATCATCGCGAGGAAGCCGATTCCCATTGCCGACCAGAGCGAGATCAGGATCATGATCTGCATGAAGTAGTCCTTTGTGAGCAGGAACTGTATCGGCGTGTCAATAATATTGAGTTCAAGGAGGATATTATTTACGATACCTCTCTGATCGCCCGAGAAAATGCTCTTCCATACGACTCCGATGAATACCTGGCCGACCATCGAAGGCGTGTAGATCGCCAGCGAGATGATCGTTCTCGGTATCGCCTGTATCTGCGAGAGCATCCAGGCCAGAAGGAAGGAGATCGCGTATCCTCCCGGGCCGACTATCAGAGCGTAGAGGAAAGTATTCGGAAGCACCTTCTTCATGAATACCGTATCCTGCGTGAACAGGTAAATATAGTTCATCAGTCCGGTAAACGTAGGCTTGTTGATAACATCGAAATATGTGAAGCTCAGGCCTATCGCGATCGTCACGGGAACAAGGATGAACAGCGTGAACAGCAGCGCGTAAGGGAGCAGGAGCAGAGCCGCCTGCCGGCCTTCGCGCACATCGCGCACGTTTCTTTTATTGCTTCCCTTTGAAAAAAGCATGCTCATAATAAACCTCTCGTCTGCGGTCCGCGGCAAGCCTGTCCGGGCTTACTGCCTTCGCGCATTCTCTATCTGTTCTTCGATCCAGTCCACATCGCGGATCACGTATGTCTTTGTCAGGTTTCCGTCCTCATCCATGAAGCCGAGCTCCTGCATCTTCTTTTTGATCTCGCGGTTGATCGGGATCGTCTGCTCATCGATCGCCACCTGCGCCGAGGTTCCTTCGCTGATCATCTTATTCCAGATGTCCGAAAGTGAACGCTCTACAAGATACTGTCCCATGGATCTCGGAACATCTCTCAGCCATGCGATCGAATCCATGATCACATCCTTGTCGGCCTGATCGATCGGAGCTTCCCTCAGGGCCTCAACATTTGATGACAGCCAGAAGAATTCCTTTCCGTAGGTCGAGCGGAGCGTAAATGTATAATTGACCTGTGTATCCATCCTTGTCCACCATTTAAGGAATTCCCATGCCTCTTCGGCATGCTTCGTATCCTTAAAGATGATGCCGCCCGTACCGTTCGCGACATACCAGCGGCTAATCGAGCCGTCCTCCTGCTCAGTGCCGGGATATGCGGCAAGAGCCCACTGTCCTTCAAGCTCGGGCGCTCCGTTCTTTAAGAGGATGTACTCATTGGAATCGATGATGCCCACGGGCAGGATCGAATACCTGAATGAGTTGAAGAACGAATTGACCTGCTTGTCGAGCGAGTACGCGAGGAACAGGTTTCCGAGCGCCTGCACTCCCGCAACGGCCTCAGGCTTGTCGATAGCGGTCGTGAGACCATCCGCGGCGTAGAGTTGGCCGTTGTTCTGGTAAATTAGCGGTACTGTCTGGTAGAACCATTTGTATCCGACTCCGGCGGAAATATTGTGGTAGAAGTTCATTCCGTAGCGCTGAAGCTCCGGAAGCTGTTCAACGACCTCCTGCCAGGTGTCGGGTGGATTGAGCCCGAGGTTTTTGTAAATGTCGGTCCTGTAGACCAGTGCGTAAAAGTTCAGCGTCTCGGGGATCGCGTATACGCCCTCGTTGAATACATAAGGCACGAACGCGCCGGGCACGAATCTGTCGGCCACCTCCCAGAAATCCTCGAACTGAGTCAGATCGTAAAGCGCGTCACGGCAGGCCAGATCGAACGGCATATGCGACGAAAGGCCGAGCGCGATGTCGGGAGTCTCATCTGCCGCCGAGGAAAGCGTAAGCTTGTTGGCGTCGGGCATGATGCTGACTTTGACCTTGATCCCCGTATTCTCGGTGAAATCGGTGTCGATCATCTTCTGGAGCAGATCCACATGCGTTACCGCTCTGTTGACCCAGATCGTAACCGCTTCGTCATCGTTGACATCGGTGCTGTATTTATTATCCGTAAAGCTGAGGAGCAGCTTTTTGATGCCTGTCCCGAGTTTTGTCCCGAAGCCTGCCGAAGCCTTCGGAAGTACGGTATCCTCAGCTCCGGCATAGATCATGTCGAGCGTGAATTTGCAGTTTAATATTTCCGATGTGAAGTTGCTCATCGCGACGAGCACCGAATTGTCCCTGCCCGTCAGCTTCTCGGTATAGAGAGCGATCTCATCGGGATACTTGCGCATCTGCCTTATGAAGATCAGCGCCTTGTCCATATCCGAGAGCAGCGCGCTGTTGATCCCGTAAGTCGCGTTATCCTGCGAAAGATAACGGATATAATCGATCAGCGTTGTGTAAGCGTCAAGGTAATCCGGGATCTCGGGGATATACTTTGTCATGCGCCAGGTTCTGTATTTATCCTTGTCCGCGCCGATGATCCTGCCGATCTCGAGTGAAAACTGGGCTACATGCTCCGAAATGAGTCTTGCGTATCTCCATGCGCGGTATACATTTTCCTGCTCTTCCTTCATGCAGAGCTCGTGCTTTCCCGCGGTCAGATAGATAAGATACGGATTTCCGTCCTTATCGGAGAGCGTCTCGTTCGTCCAGGTGGTGCCCGTAGGTGCGAACGCGTAGCTCCTGAGCTCCGCGAAGGGGATCTCTCCGTCTATATAAATGCTTTCAAAAGCGTCATATTCTTCTTTTTCGTTTGTGTAATGAAAGCTCAGGGCATACAGTCCTTCTTCCTTTACATCGAGCTCATAATAAAGCTCCGTTCCGGCCTCGGTGAATTTTACCGTGTTCAGCTTCTTGTAGTGAACATCGTACGGTAAGGCTGCCGGATCCGCCTCGGACATGTAAATGGCCTGTGTGGAATTCTTTTTGGTATAATCGATCGCGTTGACAGTGATCAGTTCCCGGGGACGTGCTTTTCCGGCATAGTCCGCGATATAGCTTTCATAGCCGGCCGGTTCGTCCGCCGGACGCAGGGCCGTGAGTGTTCCGAGCCCCAGTCCGTTCGCAGCGATATTTGTGAATGTTATCTCGTTATCACCCGCGTTCAGCATAAACATCAGCGGTTCATCCGAAATATAGGTACTGCTGTAAAGGTATCTTTCTCTTATATCATCGCTCCTTACCTGCTTCGGGGCCATCTGGTCGCCATAGCTGTCGGTAAGATAATCCTTCGTTTCATCGCTCCACATCTGGGGCAGGGCAATAATTTTCATCTCATGGTAGGGGACCTCGCCGTTCACGCTCATGCTCACCGCGAAATCGGACATTGTGCTGCCTGCGGGCACATACATGAGTTTCATCGAGTAGAGGCCGGCCCGGACCACATTGATGTGATAGGTGATGCTTTCGTTGTAATCGATGGAAACAAAGCCTTCGGGCACATTCGAAACGTTTTCTGCGGAAGCCGCGTTTTTCTCCGGAGCGGCGCTCGCCGTCCCGCTTCCGTAAAGAGCGGAAAGGCCGCTGCCCAGACCGTCGATCCAGTCGCAGTACATTGCATCCCCGCCGAGCGCGTTCGTAAGCAGTGCGACAGCGGACGCTACCTTGGTCTCGTCCGGCTTTTCCACATATTCGGCGTTGTTCCTCGTAAAGAGCAGCACACCGCCCGTGATCGCTATCGCGCAAATAATGATCGCTGCAATGATACGTTTTTTCATCATGCCACCTATTTCCTGTCGAAACGTTTTTCTTCTGTAGGAAAACATAGGGACTGCTTTTTAACACAGTCCCCTATGCTCTTCTTACACATACCGCAAGGGAAGCAACGGAGCTTCCCCTGCGATAAAACTTAACTTACTTAAAATCAGCGTCTGTAAATCCGTAGTACTTTGTAAGACCGCTTCTTAAACCTTCATCCGCCTGAACGAATCTTGCGTTGATGACTTCGTTCCAGTCACCGAGACGTGCCTTAACATTATCAAGCCAGTTAGCTTCGGTAACGTCTACGCCCGCAACGTCTGCCGAGTAGCAGTTGAGCCACTCATAAAGGCAAGTCTTCTGCGCGCCGTCTTCCGTTACATAGTAAGGATAGCACTTATCGGATACATCCCAGAGCTGTCCGTTCTGCCAGAGCTCAAGTACGTACTGGAATCCGGGCATAAGCTCCGCGTCAGCGTAACGCTGATGAATGCCTACCGAGTACCAGATTTCCATCTGCTTATCGAACTCAGCGCCGGTAACAAGCGGGAATGAGTCGTTGAGGCAGCTCTTTAAGGTTCCGTTATCATTGAACATCTGATCTGCTCTTGCCTGGAACGACTCTGTAGAACCGCACCAGAACGAACCGAAGGTGTAAGCGAGCTTGAACTGAGCCATCTCTTCGTCGCTCCACTCGGGGTTGCCGTCATCCATTGCGTAGTTGTGGATAGCCATGGGATCGATAACGATACCAACGTTATTGCCTACATACTCTGTGGAAGGACGGGGATAGATATCCCAGTCGGAAGACTCAACTACGTTAACCTCAGCTCCGGGAGCTGCTGCAGCGCCCATCATCCAGGGATCACCCTGTGAAGTAAGTACATAGTTGCGGCAGAAGAAGCGGTAGCCCCACCACCAGCCGTCATCCATAACTTCCTGAGGAACATTGCCAAGACCGTACTGCTGCCAGATGGTGTACTTGGACCATGTAGGGATGTAGCTTAAAAGCTTGTCAACCTGCTCCGATGTAAGATCTACTCTGTCGCCTGTGCCGCTGTAGTTAGCCATCGACTTGATGAGTGTATCGCAGCCGGTATCAATGTTCTTGATAGGAAGCTCAACTTCTCCCCAGAAGGTCTTTCCGTCAGCGGAAGTGATGAACTCTGTGTACTCGTCGATATCCCAGTCAGGATCGGGAACATCGATATTGTTCTGCTCAGCAAGATCCTTGTTTACCCAGATAGCCCAAGGCTGCATGAACTGGGGAAGGCCTGCCTGGAAGCCGTAGTAGTTCATGATGTCCATGATGGACTTGTTGAAGCTCTGGTAAACGGGATCGTCCGCAAATACGGAAAGGTCGGCTACAAGGCCCTTGGAAACATCGCCTACAAGGTCTGTCGATGCGTAAACATCGGGGTACTTGCCGTGCTCTGCCTTGAAGTTTTCCATCTCCTGATACCATGAGGT
>JAFZKM010000105.1 GCA_017553665.1 Lachnospiraceae bacterium | reverse complement strand
GGGTGAGGTAAATAACTACAGGATCACAGATTTCCGAACATGCGAAAAGCGGATAGACAGGCTGCCGTACAAGCTGACCGGCGCACAGCAGAAGGTCTGGAAAGAGATATGTCACGATCTTTCGTCTGATACATTGATGTCGCGCATGATCCAAGGCGATGTCGGTTCGGGTAAGACCGTAGTCGCCATGCTCGCCATATTGGCTTGTGTAAGTCAGGGTTATCAGGCCTGCATCATGGCGCCGACAGATGTGCTCGCGAAGCAGCATTATGAGGACTTTACGAAACAGCTTACGCCGTTCGGAATAAGAGTTGAGCTCCTCACCGGCGCATTGACCGCCGCGCAGAAGCGTAAGGCCCATGAGAGCATAAAGGCTCATGAATGCGATGTGATAGTCGGAACTCACGCATTGATCCAGGACAGCGTCGAATACGATAAGCTGGCATTGGCCGTTATCGACGAGCAGCACCGGTTCGGCGTCAACCAGCGTGAAGCCATCAGGGAAAAGGGAGATCATCCCCATATCCTCGCGATGAGCGCCACACCGATACCGAGATCGCTAGCAATAATCCTTTACGGAGATCTCGATCTTTCAATAATAGACGAGATGCCCGCGAACAGGCTTCCGATAAAGAACTGCGTTGTAGGAACCGGCTACAGGCCGACGGCTTATAATTTCATCAAAAAGCAGGTCGCAGAAGGCCGGCAGGCTTACGTCATATGCCCGATGGTGGAAGAGAGTGAGCTGACCGAGGCTGAGAATGTCATTGATTATACCGATTCGATGCGGGCAGCGATAGGTGATGAACACATTAACATCGAATTCCTTCACGGCAAGATGAAACCGGCTGAGAAGAACGCGATAATGAATGATTTTTCGAGCGGAAAGATCGATGTTCTGGTTTCTACTACCGTTGTAGAAGTAGGCGTAAACGTGCCGAACGCGACCGTTATGATGGTCGAGAACGCTGAACGTTTCGGGCTTGCCCAGCTTCATCAGCTGAGAGGCCGCGTAGGCAGAGGCAGCGCGCAGTCCTATTGTATTTTCATAAAAGGTTCAGAATCAAAGGAGATCGATGAAAGACTCGATATCCTGGTTAAATACCGCGACGGCATGCAGGTCGCCGAGAACGACCTGAGGCTTCGCGGACCCGGAGATTTCTTCGGGACAAGACAGAGCGGAGAGCTCGTCTTTAAGATCGCCGACATCTATTCAGACGCGGATGTTCTGAAGGCCGCGACCGAATACGCCGGCTCGATGACAAGAGAGGAGTTGTTATGTTTCAGTCGTACACAAACAAACAACTGGATAATATAGCGCATGATAATTATGAGATCTTACGTAAATATTGTCAGACGCTTGAAGTAGAAGGCTACTGGGACGGCGTTAAATCCGTGCTCAAACAGTCCATTTACGCTTTCCTTGACGTTTACGTGCAGACCGTCCTTATCAAGCTCGCGCTTTACTGCCACAAGCTCGACCGTGATGAAAAGCGCTTTATAAGCGAGCTTCCGGACATCAATATGTTCGACATCGATCCGAACGAGCCTATTGAGCAGAGGGTTCTCGACGAGACCGATAAGATCTTCTCGGCGCCGCCCATTCTGCTGCAGCTCTGCGGACTTCGCGATCTTAAGATGCGTACGGGCATGCAGTCGCTGTTCTTTGACGCGCTCCTTAACATCCAGCTCGCGATGGCTTTCGGAGACACGAACAAGACCAATCTCGTGGCTGCTTTCATCCGTGATTATTACACGAGCGTTGAGGCATTCTTCGGTACGGAATCAAATTACGGTGCGGTCGTAAATGAGAGATACATCTTCAAAAAGCTCTGCAGCGAAGCACTTTCGGACAGCGCGGCCAATCTTAAAAAGGCCGGCGACAGCTTTGACAAATACTGTGAGATAAGCGCAATAGAAGGCACGCCGATCATCCCTTCAAAGGTAAATCTGAAGGCTGAGGCTCCTTCGAGGGAGGCAGTGGCGATCAAGAAGATCGTGAATACCGAGGTCGAGGAACAGCCCGTAAACAGCTTAAGAGACGCCTCCGATCTCGACAGGCTCTTAAAGGAACTTGACGATCTCGTGGGACTTGAAGCGGTAAAGGCCGAAGTGCGGTCGCTCATCAACCTGATAAAGGTCCGCGCGCTCAGGAAAAAGCACGGACTGCCGCTCATGGACATGAGCTACCACATGGTATTTACAGGCAATCCCGGAACCGGAAAGACGACTGTCGCGCGTCTGATCGCGGGCATTTACAGAGAACTCGGGATCCTTTCGAAGGGAACTCTCGTAGAGACTGACCGTTCGGGACTTGTAGCCGGTTATGTGGGCCAGACCGCGATAAAGGTCAGGGACGTCGTGAATAAGGCGCTCGGCGGTGTTCTGTTCATTGACGAGGCATACGCGCTCGTTAATCAGTTCAGCAACGATTTCGGCGATGAAGCCCTCGAGACGCTGGTTAAGCTGATGGAAGACCACAGAGACGATCTCGTGGTCATCGTTGCGGGATATACCGAGGAGATGCAGAACTTCCTTAAGGCGAACACCGGTCTTACCTCGAGATTCAACAAGTTCATCAACTTCAAGGATTACAGCAATGAGGAGCTGATCGAGATACTTCGCTCCATGGCTGTGAACGCAGGCTTTAAGATCGATGACGCAGCGATCAGTAAGTGCTACGGCATCATTGAGAATATGAACGAGACGGAACGGGCGGATTTCGGCAACGCAAGAGGCATCCGAAACCTTTTCGAACGTATCGTGATCAATCAGGCAAACCGTATCAGCGACTTAAGCGATCCCACTGTTGAGGAGCTTACAAAAATCACCGCTGACGATGTGAGGAAATAATGTTAGGCTTTGTTTATCTGATCTTAAGTATATTGCTTGGGTTTGTCGCGGTTAATCTGTTCTTCCCGCAGATGAAGTTCTTTACGGAGACGGATTATAACGGCCAGAGACTCGATATTTCCCTGTGCTTTATGATGCTGCCGGTTTCATACACCTTCGGCATTATCGTAATGAACTGGATGAGCTATATACTTGCGTGCGCTCTGTCGAAATCAGACACGCCGCTGTTTTTAGCCAATGAGATAACGATGGTGTTCGCGATCATCGCTGTCGGCGTCGGCCTGTTCATCATCATCAGGGGCAGGATCGTAACTATACGTGATATCTTCTCGGGCATAGCTCCCGAAGAGAAGTTCATGTTCGCTCTTATAGCGGCTTTGTTCGCTTTTCTGATCGCGAGATCGTTCTTTGTTTCTCACGGCCAGCTGTATGTCGGACTTACGGTTTTTTCTGATTTTACGCCGCATGTTTCGATGATCAGGTCCTTCTCGTTCGGACAGAATTTCCCGACTCAGTATTCGCTTTTTGCCGGTGAGGATGTGAAGTATCATTTCATGTTCCAGTTCCTCGCGGGTAATCTCGAATTCCTCGGGATGCGTCTGGACTGGGCGTTCAACCTTCCGAGCTTCCTGTCTGTCATGAGCATGTTCTCGCTGCTATATGTGATGACCTGCAAGATCACGGGCAAAAGGGCCGCGGGCATCATCGCCTGCGTTCTGCTCACGTTCAGAAGCTCGTTCTCGCTGTTTTACTACATCGCGCAGCTTCCGAAGGGAACAAAGGTATTCAAGGCTCTCTGGGACAATACCGAATTCATCGGTTCCACACAGAACGAGAACTGGGGCCTTTGGAACCTCAATGTATACATTAACCAGCGCCACCTCGCGCTTGGCATCAGCGTTATGCTGATCATAATTATGATCTTCCTTCCGAGGCTCTATGAATCCTTTGAGCGCATGAAGGAAGAGGGCGGAAGATTAAAGAATTACATAACCGACAGCCTGATCTGCCGGGAGGGCTGGCTGCCCGAGGAGATACTCCCCGCTGTTGGCGCGGGACTGCTGCTCGGCGGACTCGGCTTCTTCAACGGCGCTGTACTTCTCGCGACGATCATTGTTCTGTTCTTTATCGCCGCAGCTTCGCACAAGAGGCTGGAATTCGTGATAACCGCGGCCATCGCAGGTATACTCGCAGTCATACAGGAAAAGATATTCGTTGACGGAAGCGCTTTCTCCACTGCGTTCAGATTCGGATTCCTCTCGGATAACGGGACCATGGCTTCTTCGATATGGTATCTTGTTAAGCTGCTCGGTTTCCTGCTGCCGCTGCTGATCATTTTCTTCGCACTCACAGACGGCGTAAAACGCTATATTATCTTTGCGGCATCGATGCTTGTTGTTTTCGCGTTCACGGTCTCGATGACGCCCGATATAGCGGTAAACCATAAGTATATAATGTTTGCTGTGATGTTCTTTGACATATTCGCGGCAGACGCTCTGGTCATGATGTTCGAGCATCCGAAATACGCGATCAGGGCTGTAGCGGGCATCATGCTGTTCTGCATGATCTCCACCGGTGTATACGATACATTTATCATAGCGAAGCGCAACAATCCCAAGAACGCGATGGTAAATAACCTTGACGCGCCTCTTACCGCATGGATCGAGCAGAAGACCGAACGCGGGGAAGTATTCCTGACGCCGAACTATTATCTGTCGAATTCGAGCAACGGAAGTTCCGTACTTCTGAGCGGCGCGATGCTCTATACCGCATGGCAGTATTTTGCGTGGTCCTGCG
>JAFZKM010000104.1 GCA_017553665.1 Lachnospiraceae bacterium | reverse complement strand
GTCGACAGGGAAGAGGATATGAAGGCTCTTTCGGATGCGTTTGCGGAACTGAAGCGTGACGGTTCTGGGAATCTTATACTTGCCGATTCCTCAAAGATGCCGGATGTCCTGCGCTTTATGGCAGACAGAAAGATAGATCCCGCACGCATCGAGAAACAGGAAGCCACGCTTGAGGACATTTTCCTGGAAACGATCGCTCCGGGAAATGACTGAGCATGACGGAAGCAGACAGAACATAGCTTTGGGAGATTTGTACTATGAAAGCATTTTTAAGAAAAGAATGGATGGAAATGACCAGGACGGGACGATTGCTCATCCTGACGGTCATCTTCCTGCTCTTCGGGATCATGAATCCCGCTATTGCAAAGCTGACGCCGTGGCTGATGGATATGATGAAAGAGTCCATTGCCGAAAGCGGCCTGAACGTCGGAACGGTGACCGTTAACGCGATGTCGAGCTGGACGCAGTTTTATAAGAACGCACCGATGGCGCTTATTGCTTTTGTACTGATGAGCTGCGGAGTGCTCGCAAACGAGTACCAGAAAGGAACCCTCGTACAGGTAGTGACCAAGGGGCTTTCGCGAAGGAAGGTCTTTGCCTCGAAGCTGATCACGGTGTTCGGAAGCTGGACAGCGATGTATCTGCTGTATTTCGGAGTCTCTTACGGTTACACGGTGTATTTCTGGGGCGATGACAAGGTTGAAAACCTGTTTTCCGGATGCGTTATGTACTGGCTTTTCGGAATATTCGTGCTCGCGTTTCTGATGCTGTTCTCGGCGGCGGCAAATTCGGGCGGACAGGTTCTGCTCGGGACGGGATTGGTGGTATTTGCGGTAATGCTGTTAAATTATATTCCGAAGCTGCAGAAATTCCTTCCGTTCCGTCTGACGGACGGTCTTCAGCTTTCGACCGGAGCTCTGCAGACGGGCGATTTCAGCGGAGCCGTCATTACGGCGTGTGTTTGTGTTGTCGCATGTGTTACAATAGGTGCAGTGATTTTTGACAGGAAGATGTTGTAAATAGCAGTCAGAAAGGCGGCTTTATGGTTATAAGGATCGATGAATTATCGGATGTGCCGATCTATATGCAGATCAGAAACCAGATAGTCATGGGCATCTCGGGCGGAGAACTTGGCGCAGGAGAGCAGCTCCCGACAGTCAGGGCTCTTGCGATGGAGATCGGGATCAATACAATGACGGTGAGCAAGGCTTACCAGCTGTTAAAGACCGAAGGCTATATAATGACAGATCGCAAGAACGGTGCGAGGGTGCGGACTCAGATACAGAAAAAGGGCAGCATTTCCGAGGCAAATAAGACCGAACTGCGGCGTATCGTGTCCGAGGCGCGGATCTCAGGCGTGGAAAAGGCGGAGATAATCGCGCTGGTTGACGAATACTACGGGAGGTAAGCAGAATGGATATTTATTTCAGCCTGACCATGTTCCTGTGTGTTGTGGTGACCGCACTGATCATGTTTGCGCTCGTCTATCCGAAGAACTGGCGTGAAAAAAAGCTGGTTCTGGGCATAAAGAACCGCGATGAGTTCAGGGAAGGGAGCACGGCGGAGACCGTAGACAGGATCGTGAAAAAGCGCCGTCTGCAGGCGGGCGTGACTGTGATCTGCATCTGCGCCATAGCTGTATTCCTGTTTCTGATGCGCAATATAACGCTGCTGACCACTGTATGGGTGGCATTCCTCTTTATTGCTCTCATTTTGCTCATACTTCCCTATATGCTCGGTAACAGGGATCTGAAGGCGGTCAAGAGGATGCTCGGACTCGGAAAGGAAGCCGGAGTATCTTATGTGGATCTGAGCAGCGCCGGTGCCATTCATGCGCTTAAGCCGATGCGGATCTGGATACCGACGCTTCTGGGACTGGTGCCCGTTGTGATCGCACTGCTGACCGATCTTAAGATACTGTCCCCCGGTAAAAGCACGAACGCAGGCATGTTCATAATGACAGCGACGACCGGGATCGGCTGGCTGGTCGGCGTTCTGATGCTGGTATTTGCCTATGTCTTCGATGATCTGAAGAATGAGGTAATATCAAAGGACAGCGATGTAAATGCGAACTATAACCGTGCGAAGAAGAAAAACTTTGCGGATATGTTCGTGATGTTCTCATGGATCAATACGGCGGTCATCATCTGCAGTCTGGCGGCGATGCTGTTTGTATTGCCGGATACCGGTCTGATAGTCGGGGCCATTGTCTATCTGATCGCAATGTTCGCGTGTGTTGCGATGTTTGTACGCAAGAGCAAAATGATCGATGCCCGCTATGAGAAGGAAATGACGCTTCTCGCTGACGATGACGATCACTGGATACTCGGACTTTTCTACTACAATCCGAATGACAGCAGGCTGACCGTGGAGAAGCGCGTCGGAGTCGGAGCGACGGTCAATGCGGGACATCCTGTGGGCAAGGTGATCATGGGGCTTTGCGGGCTGGTCCTTATCGGAGTGATCGTAATGCTTGTATGGCTCGGCCTGGGCGAGGCTACGCCGATGAAACTGTCGGCACAGGACGGCACGGTCGTATGCCATCATCTGAAGGACGATTATGTGATCAATATCGCAGATATCCAAAGCGTCGAATACGGTGAGGGGATTGATGAGCTGAGACTTGTCAGAAATTTCGGAACGGGAACCGCGACGATGCAGAAGGGCAATTTCAGCGTTAAGGGCGAAAACGGATGCAAGGTATTCCTGTGGGTTGAATCGGGAAATTACATCAAGATCGTGACGGGCAGTGAAACATATTATATAAACGGCTCAACGCCGGAAGAAACCCAAGCAGTGTACAATTCTATTAAATAAAAGGCAAAGACGGGATACCCTCCCGTCTTTGTATATTTATACGAATCTTTAAAAATCTTCTTGCATTCTCGGTGCGCTCGGTATATGATATTGAAAATCGGATGCTTTTACGATTTAACCCGATAAAGCAATCCGGGCAGGGGAAGAGGCTGCAGAGAGCCGCTCCCCCAAAATACTTAAGAAAGGAATGACCATCGTGAAAATCAGTTTTTCAACACTCGCATGTCCCGATTTCTCATGGACCGATATCTATTCAATGGCAAAAGACCTTGGCTTTGACGGTATCGAGATCCGCGGGATCGGCGACGAGATCTCAGCCGTAAAAGCGCAGCCCTTCAGTGCGGAGAAGCTCCCCGCAACCATTAAGAAGCTGGGCGAACTACGACTAGAGATCCCCTGCCTTGATACAGGATGCTGCCTGAAGGAAGCTGATAAGCACGATGCCGTCATTGAAGAGATAAAGGCGCACATCGAGCTTGCTGCGCAGCTTAAGACACCTTACATCCGCCTTCTCGCGGATAAGGCCCCGGAGCCCGTGAACGATGTGGACGACGAGTATGTAGTAAGCGTTCTGAAAGAGCTCGCGAAGGAAGCCGAACCCTATGAGAATGTGACGCTCCTGGTAGAGAGCAACGGTGTTTACTCCGATACCATGCGCCTCAAGAGACTTCTCGACAAAGTCGGAAGCCCCAGGGTCGCAGCTCTTTGGGATATTCATCATCCCTACAGATACATGGGCGAATCGCCCGAAGAGACCATCAGAAATATCGGTTCTTACATCCGTCACGTCCATGTAAAGGACAGCGTG
>JAFZKM010000103.1 GCA_017553665.1 Lachnospiraceae bacterium | reverse complement strand
ATAACACGCTTGATACGATCAAATGGGTGGCGAAGGCGAACCAGGTGCCCGAGATTGCGACGCTTTCTTCTTCGCTCGCGGCCGTGCTCAGGATGAGCATTTCGGGAGACAAATTCTGCACGCTCGCGCAGGAGATCGAAATGGTCCGCAATTACTGCGAGATCCAGAAGATACGCTTTGACGATTCGTTCGATCTGACCGTCGATATCGGAGACTGTACCGGGGCCGTGGTGCCGAAGCTCATACTGCAGCCGCTGGTTGAGAACAGCATTATCCACGGACTTGAGGGCAGGAGAGACGGACATATCGTGATCAATGCCTCGCGCGTCCGCGGGGATAGCGATGAGAGCGAAGAACTGCATATCACCGTCAGGGACAACGGTGCGGGAATAAGCGACGAGATGATCGCGGCGCTCGAGAGCGCGGACCCGGAGGCTCTTTCGGGACACCTCGGGCTCAACAACATCAATACGATTATTAAGCTGACTTACGGCGAAAGATACGGCGTGAGCGCGACAAGGCCCGAAGAGGGCGGTACGCTGATGACCGTTGTGCTGCCGTACTCGCTCACGGGAACGGATGAAGCGATAAAGGGATAAAACGGACAATACGGGAGGGACCGCAGTGATCACAAAGGTTATGATCGTGGACGATGAAAAATACGTGCGCATGGGAATAAAGAACGAGACCGACTGGGCTCTGATAGGCTGTGAGGTCGTAGCCGAAGCTTCGAACGGCATTGAGGCGCTCGAGGCGGCGGAGCGGACCAGGCCGGACCTCGTCATTTCCGACATACGCATGCCGAAGATGGACGGGCTCGAGCTCGCGGAGCAGCTGATGGCGCGCTTTCCGGGCGTGAAGATCATCTTCCTGACCGCTTACGATGAGTTTGAGTACGCGAGGCAGGCGGTGAGGCTCGGCATCTCGGATTATTTGTTAAAGCCCTTCGAAGACGGTGAGCTCGAGGCGTCGGTGCAGAAGCTTCTGCATCTTCATCCGAATACGCCCGCGTCCTCAAAGGAGCTTGAGGAGAAGCTGGTTCCGCTGAATGTGGGACAGGCTACCGACAACAGATACGTAAAGTCCGCGATCGACTATATCACCGAACACTACAACGATCCCGACTTCTCGATCGGCGTGCTTGCCGACAAGATAGGAGTGAGCGAGGGCTATATCAGCCGCCTGTTCAAGTCGGAGGCGGACACCGGCATCAACAATTACCTGATCCGCGTGCGCATCCGCAAGGCAATGGATTATTTAAAGGATCCGCTCGTGAAGGTGTACGAGGTGGCGGAGAAGGTGGGGTACCAGGATATTGCTTACTTTTCCAACACGTTTAAAAAACTCGTGGGGAAGTCGCCGTCCGAATATCAGCAGAAGGGCTTGGAATAATGTACATACATAATGCCACGAATTGCTCCGCTCCTACGGAACTCACGCAATTCTGCCCCAACTCGTAATCCGCAGGTTTACTTCGTAAACCGCTTCTTACTCGTTTGGGGAATAGCGTTCAATAAAGAGGTTCCTCCGCATGCGAGCATGCAAGGAACCTCTTATATTGAACTAGGCATTATGTATAAATTTTACAAAAAATGTCAGTTTTACCCCATGCACAAATACAAATTGCACAAGTAGAATGTACTTATCAGGCAGACATGAGCGCCGGTAAGTACATTTTTTGTTGCCCGGGGAGGAAATGATGCATAGCGCATAACCTTTTCGGCAGACCGGACGCCGCTGCAAATTTTAAGGAGGACATTTATGAAAAAAGTTTTAGCATTACTGCTGGTTCTTGCAATGGCTGTTACAGCATTCGCAGGATGTTCAAAGGACAGCGGCTCAGGTAAGAAGAGCAGCGCGGAGCTTTCCGAGATCGAGAAGATCATCAAGGAAGCTCAGGGAATGAGCATGGAAGAGCTCGCAAAGAAAGCTATCGAAGAGTCAAACGGCAAGACCTTCTACGGCGTAGGTAACTCCAGCCGCGGTAAGTCAGCTCTCCCCGTTTTCATTGAGTATCTTCAGTCTATCGACGCTAACTACACTCTTAACTTTGAGTGGCAGCAGCCCAAGAACAACAAGATCTTCGAGCAGCTGACATCCGATTCCTTAAAGAGCACCGGTACATTCGCGATGACTCTTATTCAGGACGGTAACCAGATCCAGTCGAAGATGGTTGACACCGGCATCCTTAAGACCTTCGTTCCCAAGGAGTGGGCAGACGCGAACGGAACCACCGCTGACAAGTTCACCGGATTCCTTCCTCTTCAGACTCTGAACAAGGTATTCATGTACAACTGCACAGGTTCTGCAACCTACACCAACTGCTGGGATTTCGTTTACGAAGGTTCTCATCCCCTGTTCATGGGCGTTGATTCCGAGATCGTAGGAAAGAACTTCCTCATGATGCTCACCCAGGACAAGTACGCAGGATGGCTCAAGGCTGCATATGACAAGCTTGACGCTACAAAGAAGGCATATTTCGAGCCCACTATCCAGGCTATGCAGTCCGACGCCAAGGACCTGGGCCTCGGCGCTAACGGTGCTTACGCTCTTGCATGGATCAAGCTCTGGGTTAACAGCTACAACGAGCAGACCGATGACGGCCCTATCTGCAATACCCTTGTAGACGCATCGGCTACCGATCAGGCAGGACTTCTTGTTTACTCGAAGCTTCGTTCGGTTGAAGAGTCCGCTACCGTTTCGCTCAACAACATCAAGGTTGCCGCTTACCAGGACGGCTACACCGGCATCGGCGGATACGGCTACTGCCATTATCTGTTCGTTACCAAGAACAGCCCTCTTCCTTGGACCGCATGCGCGTTCATCGCATTCATGACCACCAGAGAAGCCGGATTCGAGGCTTGGGGCAAGGACATGGGCGGATATTCTTCGAACCCCAACGTTGCTGCTGAGATCGAAGCTAAGTTCCAGCATTCACAGGGCGGCGGAGACCAGTTCCCTGCAAAGAACGACCGCGGCTATGACTGGTGGACCGGCGAAGGCAAGGGTGAACTCGTTCTCGAGGATCCCAAGTACTGCTCGGACGTTTCCTTCACTGTAGGAAGCTGGATCGACGTACTCGACCACTATAAGCCCGAATAAGATTTTTCACAAAATGTAGCTCCATAGCCCTTGAAAAAAGGGCAAAGACCGGGGGTGTCGTTTGCAACAAAAGCGGCATCCCCGTCTTTAAAGAAAACCCGCGTTAATAACCCTCACCCGCATCAAAATAGGAGATTGCACCATGATGTCAACAACCGGAAAGGACAAGAGGGCCATCTTTAAGAACAAGGTCAAGACCTGGTTCTCACAGCCGCAGAACATAATACTGCTGCTGTTCGGAATCGTTCTGACTTTCAGCACCGTTGCCCCTATTGTCGCGATAATCAAGGATACCCTTAAGATCCATCCCGGCACGATCGACCAGCATCTGACCGGAAAGACCGAAGGGTACACGCTGGTGAATTACATTGATCTGTTTACCAGCAAGATGGCAAAGATCAATCTGTGGAATCCGCTTTTGAATACGGTGCTGCTCTCAGTGCTGACCTGCGTGATATCCATCATCTTCGGCGGTCTGTTCGCGTTCCTTGTGACCAGGACCGACATGAAGTTCAAAAAGTACTTAAGCTCGATATTCATTTTCCCTTATATCATGCCCCAGTGGACACTGGCTGTTGTATGGCAGCACATGTTCTATTCGAATAAGGTTACGGGAACCTCGGACGGTCTGCTCGCCTCGCTGTTCGGCATCTGTCTGCCGAACTGGTGGTGCCAGGGACTCTTCCCGAGTGCCATGGTTCTGGGACTTCACTACGCGCCCTTCGCCTACATCCTGATAGGCGGCATTTTCAAGAACATGGACGCGAACCTCGAAGAGGCGGCTACGATCCTTGATACTCCCAAGTGGAAGATCATGTTCAAGGTAACGCTCCCGATGATCAAACCCGCGATCCTTTCGACGATACTTCTCGTATTCGGAAGCGCGATGGGAAGCTACCCCGTTCCTCATTACCTGAATTTCACCACATTGTCGACAAAGTACATTTCGATGAACAGCACCTACACAGGTGAGGCTTCGATCCTTGCGATCATCATGATGATCTTTGGCGTGCTGATCCTCGGAATGAACCAGATGAGCCTTAAGAGCCGCAAGAATTACACTACGGTTACGGGTAAATCGGGACAACTCACTAAGATCCGCGTGGGCAAAGCCGGCAAGTACGTGATCGGCGCGATCTTTATCGTGATCACATTCTTCACGAGCATCTGGCCGATCGTGCTCTTCGCGCTGGAGACTTTCCTTCCGAACCCCGGCGATTACAGCTTCCTCTACACGGGCAATCTCGCGCACCTGACCACAAAGTGGTGGGTAACGAACGAGAACATCACCGAGAACGGAATGTACGGCCAGCCCGGTATCCTTTACAACAATACGATCTGGCACGCCTTCTTCGGAACCCTGATGCTGGCTCTCGCGTGCGCGCTGATCGCAGGTACGATCGGAACCCTGATCGGATACGCGGTAGCGAAGAAGCGCCGCAACAAGTGGGCAAACTACGTGAACAACGTAGCGTTCCTGCCTTACCTTATGCCTTCGATCGCGGTAGGCGCGGCATTCTTTATCCTGTTCTCGAATGAGAGGATCAATCTGTTTAACACATACACGCTGCTGATCATTGCCGGCGTTGTAAAATACATACCGTTCGCGTCGCGAAGCTCACTGAACTCAATGCTTCAGATAAGCAACGAGCTCGAGGAAGCCGCGATAATACAGAACACCTCATGGATAAAGCGTATGACGAAGATCATCATTCCGATACAGAAATCTTCGATCATCAGCGGATATCTGCTTCCGTTCATGACGTGTCTGAGAGAGCTGTCGCTGTTCCTGCTCTTATGTACGCAGGGCTTCATCCTTTCAACGACGCTCGACTATTTCGACGAGATGGGCTTATACGCGTTCTCAAGCGCGATAAACCTGATACTTATTGTTACGATCTTGGTATTCAATACATTGGTTAACAAGCTGACCGGCGCAAGCCTTGACAGCGGTATAGGAGGTAAGTGATCATGCCCGGGATTAAACTGGAAAACATTACAAAACGCTGGGGAAAGTTCTTCGGAGTTGACAATATCAGCCTCGATATCCCCGATAATTCGTTCGTAACCCTTCTGGGGCCTTCGGGCTGCGGTAAGACAACGCTTCTGCGTATGATCGCGGGCCTTGAGACACCGACCGAGGGACGCATTACGATCGGCGACAGAGTCGTATTCGACTCGAACGCGGGCATCAATGTTCCCGCGAACAAGAGAAAGGTCGGATTCCTGTTCCAGAACTACGCGCTCTGGCCCAACATGACCGTATACGAGAACATTTCCTTCGGTCTGAAGAACATCAACGAGGAACTTCCCGTTCTCGATGACGAGGCAAAGCAGGCAGGCGATATCGCGAGAGCCCTCGCGAACGGCAAGAGGATCAAGGAGATCGTGGGCGAGTGCTTCGGCAAGAACGGCAAGCTCGATGAGAAGAAGGCTCAGGTCAAGCTGATCGACAATTACAATATTTCCGTATTCTCCGCCAAGGAGCTGCTCGGACTCGGGATCCACGAGGCTTCGGATCCCCAGGCTGCCGCGAAGGCAAAGCTCACCGCTTACGAGGAGAAGCTCGCTTCGATAAAGGCGCGCTATCAGGCAGAGGGTAAGGAATTAAACGACAAGTACGAAGTATTAAAGGGCGGAAAGCCCGTTATCGAAAAGAGAAAGCTCAGCAAGGAAGAGATCGATTCGAAGGTCCGCGCCTGCGCTCGCATCGTTAAGATCGGCATGTTCATGGACAGATATCCCGCGGAGCTTTCGGGCGGACAGCAGCAGAGAGTAGCGATCGCGCGTACTCTGGCTCCCGAGCCCCAGGTACTCTTCATGGATGAGCCACTTTCGAACCTTGACGCGAAGCTGCGCCTTGAGATGAGATATGAGCTCCAGAGACTTCATGTTGAGACCGGAAGCACCTTCGTATATGTTACGCATGACCAGATGGAGGCCATGACTCTCGCTACGAGGATCTGCCTTATCAATAACGGCGTGCTCCAGCAGTACGAAGCTCCCCTTAAGGTTTACTCGAGACCTTCGAACCTGTTCGTAGCGGACTTCGTCGGCAATCCTTCGATCAACTTTGTTGAGGCCAAGGGCAATGCGCAGTCCGACGGCAGCGTTTCGCTCGATATCTTTGACGGCATCAAGGCGAGATTCGTTCCTTCAGCACCCCTGAACATGGCTGAGTGGAAGAAGCAGCGCGACGATGAGGCTGCAAAGAAGGCGGCCGAGACTGCACAGAGACTTTCGCAGAAGGGTGCCGTAGAGAAGGCCAACAAGGACGAGGTATTCAAGTACCACGTTCAGAAGGTTACCGAAGAGGATGAGAGCGTTGTCGACGCGGCTATCCCTACCGAGGAAGATTATGTCATCGCCATCCGTCCCGAGGCAGTGAAGCTTGAGGCTAACGGAAAGATCGGAGCCACGATCTACGGCGCGATGCCCACAGGTATGGAATCCACCTTAAAGCTCAGGATCGGAGAGTTCCTGATCACCGGCGTGGTATTCGGAAACGACACCTACACGATAGGCAGCGAGGCGAAGGTTTCGATCAGCGGAAACGAAATTCTTCTTTTGGACAGGATCAGCGGAAAACTTATCTGTGCGGGAAGTCTTGAATT
>JAFZKM010000102.1 GCA_017553665.1 Lachnospiraceae bacterium | reverse complement strand
GAAGAACTGCGAAAAACACGGCCATATTCGCCTGTGCTCCCGCGTGCGGCTGAACATTCGCATGTTCGGCACCGAACAGTTCTTTTGCTCTTTCGATCGCAAGCTGTTCGACTATATCTACGTATTCGCATCCTCCGTAATATCTCTTACCGGGGTATCCTTCTGCATACTTATTAGTGAGCGGGCTGCCGACAGCCTGAAGCACTGCTTCCGAAACAAAGTTCTCAGAAGCGATAAGTTCGATCTTTGAACGCTGGCGGTTTACTTCGAGGTCGATGGCTGCCGAAACTTCCGGGTCGATTTTGCGGATGATGTCTGAATCGTACATTTCTGAATACCTCCTGAAGAAATAATAGGTACGTGCATAATTATACAACCGAACAGGCTGTATGACAAGTAAGTTTATCGTTTAAAACAAGCTGTGTCAGCCTTTAAGTTTAACGACGGTAACCCCGAGATCCCCTTCTCCGAATGATCCGTCTCTGATGCTTTCGACAGCATTGTGGCTGCGCAGGAACGACTGCACTCCGCGCCTAAGCGCGCCTGTTCCTTTTCCGTGAATGACCCTGAATGAATCCTGACCTGCGGTTAAAGCATCATTGATCTTTCTCTCGATCTCCTCCGAAGCTTCATCGACGGTCATGCCTCTGACATCGATCTCGGCGCGCACATTTGACGCATTTGAGTAGATCCTGTCGCCTGATGATACAGGTTTGCGGCTATGCTTTGACGTTTCTTTATCGGCTTCGCGCTCGGCCGAAGGGATGATATCATCTTTCGCAGCGTACATTTTGATCGATCCGGCCTGCACATACACTCTTCCGTCCTGTTTGGGAGCGGCGAGGACAACTGCATCTTTTGCGAGCGACAATATATTTACGCGGTCTCCCGGTTTTAATTTCATTACGTCAAAGTCTGAGTCGGTCAGCCGCACAGGTGTGTTTTCTCTTTTGCCGATATCAGCCTCGAGCTCCTCGGCGATCTTTTCGAATTCACGCTTCGCAGCCTCGGCAGCACGAACGGAATCATTGCCGCTAAGAAGAGCCGCTCTTCTGATCTCTGTAAGCATCTTTTCTGCGGCGGCGCGGGCTTTATTGTCAGCCTCTCTCGCCTTGACCGATGCCTTATACCTGAGTTCCATCGACTCTTTGATAAGCTCATCACGGCGAAGCCTTGCTTCCTCCGCAAGATCTTCTGCTTCCTTCCTGAGGCGTATCGTCTCTTCGGCCTCCGCTTCTGCTTTCAGTCTGTTCTGCTCGATGCCTTTCAGCATATCTTCGAATCTCAGATCTTCGGCAGTTATAAATTCTTTTGCCCTGGTCACTATCGCCGGATCGAGCCCGAGTTTTTCCGATATTGCGAATGCGTTGCTCTTACCCGGAACGCCGATCAGCAGGCGGTATGTCGGGGCAAGCGTTTCAACGTCGAATTCGCAGCATGCATTGATGAATCCGGGTGTTGTTGAGGCAAATACTTTCAGTTCACTGTAATGCGTGCTCGAGAGGCAGACTGCGCCGATCTCGTACATACGCTCCAGAATGGCCATAGCGAGCGCTGCGCCTTCGGTAGGGTCTGTACCTGCCCCCAGCTCGTCAAAGAGCGCCAGTGACCTGTAATCGGCCTTTTTGAGGATCTGAGTGATGTTCTTCATATGAGCGGAGAATGTGCTGAGATTCTGAGCTATGCTCTGCTCGTCTCCGATGTCCGCGAAGATATCGCCAAACACGCATATTTTACTGTTCCCGGCACACGGTATCATCATTCCGCTTTGTGCCATAATATGCAAAAGACCGACTGTTTTAAGAGTTACTGTCTTTCCGCCGGTATTCGGGCCCGTGATGATCATTGACGTCGCAGGGATCGTTCCCGGTTCAGCAACTCCTAATGTAACGGTGATCGGAACGGCTTTTTTGCGATCCAGAAGAGGATGCCGCGCTTTATTGAGTTCTATCACTCCGTCTGTGTTAAGAGACGGCTTTACAGCGTTGTGAAGAAGCGCCCATGAAGATTTCGCAAGTACAAAATCGATATACGATACAAGCGAAAGGTCGGACTTGAGCGTTTCGGAATTGCGGGCAACTTCCTCTGACAGTTCTTTCAGAATCCTTGTTATTTCCTCCTGCTCTGCGACCCTGAGTTCCCTGATCTTATTGTTCGATTCTACGACGAAAGCAGGTTCAACAAACAGCGTCTGGCCGGAGCTTGAAGTATCGTGAACGATACCGGGTATTTCTGACCTGTTCTCGATCTTAACAGGAACGCAGTATCTGTCGCCGCGCATCGTAACGATATTGTCCTGAAGCGCTTTGGAATAACGAGATGAATGCGTGAGTTCGTTCAATTTGTCCTTGATCGAGTTCTGGATCTGGAATATTCTTCTCCGGATGTCCGAAAGCTGCGGGCTCGCATCGTCCGAAATCTCTTCTTCGGACAATATGCAGCGCGTAATGTCGTTTTCGAGTCCGGTCAATTCAGCGAGCTGACTGAACATTTCTTCGACTGTGCTGTAGCTTTCCGGGTCTGAATCCGACAATGACGCGTATGCTCTTAGCCTTCTTACGGATGTCAGTAAGCTTTTTACGCCCAACAGATCCTGATTGTTTAATACGGATCCGGCCTCTGCCCTCCTGATCACGCCGGAAATATCTCTGACTCCCGCGGAAGGTGCGCTTCCGCGTTTCAGGATACAGTTCACGCCGTCCTCGGTTTCTGTCAGAAGTCTCTCTATATCATGAACGTCGGATATCGGAGTCATTTCACGCGCGTATCTTTTACCGATCTCACAGCTGGAGATCGATTCGACCGATTCGCGGATCTTATCAAATTCGAGTATTTTTAAAACTTTATCATCCATTTTAAATCACCGTTTGCCGCGATGATGCGCGGCAACAATTAGAGATCAGCAGCAGAATATCGGTCCTCCGAGCGGTGACATACATATCGAAGAACACAGGCAGCAATCCCTTGCCGAGATGCAGTATTCGCCCTCGGTAGTATTTGCCTGGGATCTTTGTGAATATTCTCTTGTGATATTTTCAAAACTGTCTGCTTTTTCTCTGAAAATCGTGTTTGAGGGATCCATATTAGCAGCTGTTCTGTAGCAGTTGTAAGCTCCCGAATACCTTCCGAGCTGTTCGTTGATGATGCCGCATAGATAGTACCATTCGGCGTCTCTCTGGTTTTCGGGCATGCTCATAAGTGCGGAATATGCCTTAATAATAAGGCCGTTCTGAAGGTAGTTGATAATTCTTGCGTACTTCTGGCTTCCGGTGTACGAATTACCGCTTCCCTGGCTTCCGCCCGTGCTGCCGCCTGAATAATATGAAGATCCAGTATCTTTTCCTGACCGGATAGCCTGTATCTTATCGTACGCGGCGTTGATCTCGCGGATCTTTTCTTCGGCCATCGGAGCCATCGGATCGTCCCTGAATCGGTCGGGATGGTACTTCTTAACAAGTTCGCGGTAAACTTTTTTTATTTCTTCGTCCGATGCATCGGGTGAAACGCCTAAGACCTTATACGGATCCATTTGCTTCCTCCGATCTGCCTCCGGCGGCTTTCTCGTTTACCGATCTGTCAATATACGGAAGACCTTCTCCGAAAAGATTGTCCATAAACCCTTCCGTATCAGCATCGGGAGTACGGCCGGAAGATGCGCGCAGACGCTTTAATTCCTG
>JAFZKM010000101.1 GCA_017553665.1 Lachnospiraceae bacterium | reverse complement strand
CCGCCCTCTACGAGCGCCTCGTAAAGGATCTTTGCCTCTCCGACGCCGCTCTGGGGATTGGCGTAGATGATATTGTTCAGCATCGCGCAGAAGGGACGCTTATTTGCGATCTCTTCTTTGATCCAGCCGCCGTCAAGTTCCGATCTCACCTCTCCGATGTGAAGGTCGGGAGTCGGAGTCGGCGAAGGGCTCGGCGTGAGTGTCACGGTAGGCTCGGAAGTGGGTTCGGGCGCAGGCGTGGGCGTAGGAGTAGTGTTCGGAGCAAACGTAACCTGCGCTGAATCAACAGTAATGCCGGGATCCGGCTTTTTTTCAGAACCTTTTGCGCTGACAATGATGATAAAGACCACAGCTGCGATCACAGCAACTGCAATGCCGAGCACGGTGTACAAAAACTTCCGGTCTTCCTTAAGCCTTGTGATAAAGGCCGGGATCATCTCATCTTTAAGCTTTTTAAAGAACTCTTTCATCTGTTTATTCCCGCATCATCAAGAATTTGTTTTTGAAGTGGCTCCATGACCAGACGGTCGGACTCTTCGATGTGATCGTAACCGATCAGATGCAGCATGCTGTGTACGATCAGGAAGCAGAACTCGCGTCTTACGCTGTGTCCGTATTCCTTTGCCTGCTCGAGTACCTTATCGGCGCTGATCACTATATCTCCCAGCATCAGCTCACCCGTATCGGGATTAAAGCAATCCTCTCCGCCGTCGTCGAGCCATGTAAAATCGCCTGCCTTCGGGAAATCCGCCATCGGGAACGAAAGCACGTCCGTCGGACGGTCGATATCACGGAATTCCTTATTCAGCCTGTGAATGCCGGGATTATCGGTGATCGTGAGATTGACCTCGCATTCCCACGGGCATCCGGTCTTATCGAGTACGAATTCGATTATCGAGCGGGCTTCCTTTTCGATGTCAATATCTAAGGAAACCTCTGTCTCGTTCTCAATCAGCAGAGTCATAGTTTGCTCCTTTGTCAATGAAATAGAGCTTCAGCAGCTGTATCTCCTCATTTGAGAAGCCCGCGAGCCTCAATACGTTCTGTTCTTTGCGGACCTTGATCGCGTTCGAAACGATCCTCTCCATCGGAACAGTCTCGTTATTGTTTTTGCTGAGGTAATTCGCGGTATTTATGATATCGTCGCACAGAAGCACAATGCCGGCCTCGCGGATGATAGGCAGATTATTGTTCTTGTCCTTGATATGGACTATCTGGCGGATCAGGTATTCGGGAAGCCTGTAAACGTCTTTGAGTTTCGCGGCGTAATCCTCTCCGAGAACCTTCGAAGCTTCATGATAAAGGCCGACCGCGTATCCCATCTGAGCGTCGCAGCCGATCAGCTCGGAAGCGTCGGAACTGATGCGCGCGATCTGCAGGCAGTGCTTATAAATCTTGCTGTTCTTTGAAAGATCCTTAACATATCTGAATTCGGGAGAAACAGCCTCTTCAACAGCCACGGTCTTGTTCATGAGCTCTTCGATCCTCGATTTAAGCTCACTGTTCTTTGACTCAAGCTCAATATACTCCTGCTTCATGCGGTCAACGGTATCCTGAGACTCTTTATTTGAAGCCATAAGCTTTTCGTTCTGCTTCTTCCTGGAATCAAGCTCTCTCTTGAGTACCTTATTATCATGCTCCGTAGGTGTCTTTGCGGCTTCAGCGGCGGATGTCTCTTCGAGATCCGATCTGAGTATCTTTATGAAATATACGCAGGTGAGGATCATGGTCGAGATAACGAAAACGACGATCTCATTGGTCCCGAACGCGTCATGCAGCACAAAGCCGTTCGCCGCGATCGTAAGTATCGCGAAGAACAGGATGCAGATGATCGCCGCGAATATGAGAGTCTGGATATCTCTGAGTTTTTCGGAAAGTATGCAGATAAGAAGTATCAGGCCCAAAAGGACCGCGATGCCCGCGAGCTTTCCCGGCGTAAAGAGCGCGCAGAAGCCTGTGACTGCTGCAAGCACGAACATCGACAAAGTCAGGTCGGCATATACGGCGAGCAATGTGATGGCCGCAAGCAAAAGCGATGAAACAAGTGCCTCGTAAGGCAGCCAGACCGCAAAGAAACAAACCGCGGGAACTGCAGCTGTCAGCACAGCGCGCGGTATGTCGCTAACAATATCGGATCTGTATGTTTCTGCATAGAATGCGTAAACAAACGCGAAACAAAGAACAAAAGCGGCAGCGGCCCAGAAAACCTTATAGGATGCTCCGTCAATGAACATTCCGAGAAACAGCGCCGCAGTGCCGAGGATCGGAGTCATTACGGAAATGATCCTGTTCTTTCCGGCCTTTGCGTTACTGTTTTCTGTGTTCATGTCCGTGAGTACTCCGTGAATTAGTATTTTTTCTTTCAAAACGCTCGTAAGCGTCTACGATCTTCTGAACAAGAGGATGTCTGACAACATCATGCGAAGTGAGCGTCGCGTAACCGATGTCCTCGATATCCTTTAAGACCTTTATCGCGATATCGAGACCGGAAACGGTGCCCTGCGGAAGGTCTTTCTGCGTAGGATCGCCGGTAATGATGGCTTTTGAGCCGAAGCCGATACGCGTCAGGAACATTTTCATCTGCGCCGGCGTGGTGTTCTGCGCCTCATCAAGTATGATAAAAGCGTTATCCAGCGTTCTTCCGCGCATGTAAGCGAGCGGAGCAACCTCGATCAGTCCCTTTTCGAGATTCTTCTGGAAGCTTTCCGCTCCCATGATCTGGCAAAGGGCGTCATAAAGCGGACGAAGGT
>JAFZKM010000100.1 GCA_017553665.1 Lachnospiraceae bacterium | reverse complement strand
TCTTTTGGTAACGAACTGCGTTACCAAAAGAACCGTCCCCATGGCTCATTAAGAACCGTCCCCATGGCTCATTATACACAAAAATAGCAATATCCGACAAGACCCGTTAAGTTGTTGCATTGTCAAGATTCTTACTATAGTGTATTATTTTTCGTCGGAGGGATCACGTCACGGAATGTGTGCATTGAATGGAGATCAGAATGAATAGTTTTCTTAAGAGATTTAAAACAGCCTCAGGCCGCGCGGCGGCGCTGTTTATCGCAGCGTGCTTTGTTCCGGCGGCGGGAGGATGCGGGCTTATCCCGAGGGAAGAGGCCGAGCATAAACTGAATATCGTGACTGAGGATGTCAGTACAAAATATACACTTGCGATGGCGGAGCTGCAGGATGTTGAGCTCACGAAGACCATTGTCTGCACCTATTCGCAGCTGAACGAGATAAAGGTATTCTTCCCAATCTCGGGCTATAAGGTCAACAGCGTGTTCGTCAGCGAGGGCGACTTGGTCAAGGCCGGAGACCCGCTCGCGGCGTTCGATGTGAGCAGGCTCGAGGACGCAGTCGCGGATTACGGCGAGCAGATACTCGAGGCCGAGCTGGAGATATCGCAGAACGAGGAAACGATAGCCTTTTACAGCGAGAAGATCGCCTCGCCGGCCGTAAATCTCCTGGACAAGGAAGAGTACACGATCAAAGCCCATGAGTGCGAGGAAGCGATAATCGAGAGCCGGAACGCCATTGAATACGCGCAGAACAGGATCGATGAGTACAATGAGATAATCGCGCAGTCGGTGATCTATTCCGAGATTGACGGCACCGTCTACTACGTGAAGGACGATCTTACGGGCTGGACCACATCGACCGACACGCAGGTGATGAAGCTGCTCGATTCGGGAGAATGCGCATTTACCGCGGATGACAAGGTGGCCGCCGGATATGTGAAAAAAGGCGACCATGTGACCGTAGAGCGCTCCACGGGAGAGAAATACGAAGCAACGGTTTCGTCGGTCGATGCCGAAAGCGGAAAGATCGTATTTGACCTCGATGAGCCCGATTACTCGATAAGCGTCGGGACCAGAGCGAATATTTACCTTACGGTCGATTCGAAAAAGCAGGTGCTCGCGGTGCCGAGAGTCGCGGTTTACGGCTCGGAGGGCAGCTATTATGTCTATGTGCTGACCGATGACGGCATCAGGGAGCCCGTCGACGTGCAGGTCGGCCTGATGGGCAACAGTTACGTGGAAATACTCGGAGGCATCGAAATGTACACCTCCGTTATCGTGAGGTAAGGACCGGAAGGTGACAGACACCTAAAAACGAAAGGCACCGTAAAGAGCAGGCAGTGCCGTTACAGGAGAGAATAATAAGTACTATGAAATTCAGATCGATCATAAATAGGATATCGGCCATATTGCTCGCCGCGTCGCTGCTGGCGGGCTGCAAGGCGTCCGACGCGGGCAGGCCGGCTCTGTTGGAGCCCGTCAACGCGTCTCTTGAGTCCGGACTTGTTGAGCGCAGGGATCTGAGCGACATCACGATCTACAGCGCGCAGTTGCTTCCCGGCTTCGAGGAGCTCGGCTTTGAGTATGACGGATATCTGTACGGAGTATATGTCGGCGCCGGCGACCGTGTGGGCGAGGGAACTGTTCTCGCCGCGCTCGTGGGGCCTGATTTTGACGCGATCAATTCGCTCGAGGAATCGATCGCGAACAGCAGGGCGGACTTTGAGAAGAAGTTCGATGAGCTGGAGCTCGAGATAGAGCTCGAGAGGCTCGCGGGCAGGAATACCGATGAACTGAAGCTGCAGCTGAAGCATGAGCGCGAAAAAGCAGAACTCACGCTCGGCGAGAAGGAAGCCAGACTCGAAAGGCTCAAAGAGAACGACATCGGCTACAACTATATAACCGCGCCCTGCGACTGCACCGTAATGGCGGTGACGAGGACCGGCACGGGCGGATACGTCGCGGCTGGAACGCCCCTCGTAGCCATTGACTACGGCGATGAGATGACGCTCACCTGCGATTATATCAGCGAAGTGACCGTAAACCATGCCTATGACTGCTACGCGCTGATCGGCGGCGTAAGGACGGAACTCGAGTACATCCCTTACACGAAGGAAGAGATGAAGATCATGTCGGCGAGCTCTGTTCCGCTGGTTTCGAGATTCAGGCTCAAGGGCGATACCTCGGGCTTCGCGGCGGGCGATTCCGCGGTAGTTGTGTTCGTGAGCGACATGCAGAGCAATGTGCTCGTGGTTCCCGCGGGCGCTGTATACACCGATTCTTCGGGTAAATATGTTTATGAGATCGTGGACAATGCGCGCATCAAGCGCGCCGTTGTCACGGGAATAACCGATACGGCCTATGTCGAGATCGTTGAGGGTATAGAGGAAGGAGCGCTGGTATATGTCAAGAATTAATCTCATACGCCCCGCGGCTCTTTTGCTCACCGCGATACTCGCGTTCTCGGTCATCACGCCCGCATGGGGAGCGGACTCGGGCTTCAGGCCGGATGATGAGGATCTGTACTTTTCGGCACTGAACGAAGAGATAAAAGAAGACGTAAAGACCATCGAGGTCACACGCGGAGATTTCGTCGTAATGAGCTCATGCAAGGCAGAGATCGAATACGACAGGGTTTCGTATGTATTCAACAACCTTGCCGAGGGTTCGGTAAGATATGTGAAAATGCTGGTCTCGAGCGGAGACTGGGTACATAAGGGAGACCGTCTCGTTCAGGTCAGCACTTCGGTGGAGACTGCGGATCTTGAGGCGCTTCGGACCCAGATAGAGGTCGAGGAGCAGAACCTCGGGGAATTCATGGCAGTCAACCGTGAGCTGACAGATAAATACGCTCGCATCATGGCGACATCATCGAGCGCGAACGAGCGCAGGATGGCGGAGCTCTTGAACGACAGGCTTGCAGCAAGTTTCGAGGATGAGTATAAGGCGCGTACGAAGAGCATTGAGCAGAAGATATCGGATCTCGACAAGCTCGAGAACAGCGACGGAACTCTCTACATCACGGCCGAGAGCGAGGGCGAGGTCAGGGAGATCAACCGCTACAGGAACGGCGATACATTAAGATCTTGGGCTTACATCTGCACGATCTGCGATACGAGGACCTTCAGAGTCCGTGTTTCGGGCGGCGTTGCGGGGCTTTACTACAACATGCCGGTCACGGTCACCCAGGCCCAGTCGAAGGGTGCCGCGTCCATTGAGGGAAGAGTAACGACCTGCAAGAGTTCGGTGCTGGCTCCGAACCTGATCGGAAATACCGATTACATCGAGATACTCGGTGACATGGACACTTTTGAGTACGGCTCCGATGTGACGGTTTCGTACCGCTCCGTCGATATGAAGGACGTTCTTATTGTCAATAAGAGCGCCGTATACCACGATTCCAAGGGCGATTACGTCTATGTTTACACGAACGGGAACAGCATCAAGCGCTACGTCCAGACGGGCGGAAACAACGCGACCGTGGTATGGATCGTGAACGGTCTTTCCGAGGGGGACCGAGTGGTCATTAAGTGATTAGTGAGGAAGAGTAATGCTCCATCTTGTTATACAAAGAATACTGCATAAGAAATGGATGGTTGCCTCTCTGTTGATAGGCAATATCCTTCTTATTGCCATAACCGTGAGCCATCCGATGTATCAGGCCGCGTCAAAGCGCCACATGCTGACGGACGGCTTCACGAATTATCTCGAAGAGAAGAACACCTATCCGATGGTCGTGCGCACTTACGGAAGAGTGCGCAAGGGCACCGGACGTGCCGAGACCAACGCGCTGAGCGAGTTCGTGCGCAATATCGATACTCTTTCGGGCATCGGCGTAAAGGAGAAAGTCTGCTACCTGAACCTTGTTACGAGCACGGCGAAGTCGCTGACCATGCATGACGGACTCGATTCCGAGCAGAAGATCATGATCGGAGCTCTGGAGGGACTCGAGGAGCACTCGAAGATCCTGAGCGGCAGCATGTACGCGAAGACTATCGGCGAGGACGGATTCATTGAGGCGGTCATCAGCCAGAGCGCGATGATCGAGATGAACCTGCTCGTCGGCGAGGAGCTTGAATTCCCCAATGTAAAGGATTCGACGGGCGCTCCGATGCACGTCAGGGTCACCGGCGTGTACTCGAACAGCGACGCGAGCGATATCTACTGGTACGACAGCCCGGACACCTATGACAATACGCTGATGATCGACTCGGAGCTTTTCAGGAGCCTGTTCACGGCAAAGGGATCGAAGTACCAGCTGAACGAGACCTATACCGTACTGTTCGATTATGAGCAGGTAAGGCCCGAGAACGTTGACTCGCTGATCACATTCTCGAACGATATGGTCACGGCCTACAAGACCGTTTATTCTGAGATCGAAACACCCGATTACATTCAGATACTCGAGGCATTCAGGAGCGAGGAGAACAGGATAACCGTTACGCTCGCGATCCTTCAGGTGCCGGTTATCGTGCTGCTCTGCGCGTTCATTTTCATGATCTCGCGCCAGATGCTCGAGATGGAAGAGAACGAGATCGCGCTCTTAAAGAGCCGCGGCGCGTCGAAAAAGCAGATCCTTTCGATGTATTTCATGCAGTCGGCGATCCTTTCGGGAATATCATTTGTGATAGGTATGATCGCGGGAGTATTCGTCTGCAGGATACTCGGCGCGTCGAGCGCGTTCCTGCAATTTAACGCGCGCAGGGTGCTCAAGGTCGAGCTGACCGGCGAGGTCCTGCTCTACGGTCTGGGTGCGGTGCTCCTTTCGATGGGAATGACGCTGATCCCCGTGTTCAGACGCGACAAGAACAGCATTGTGGCGGTAAAGCGCCGCAGGAGCAGGTCGGAGAAGCCTATCTGGCAGAAGCTGTTCCTCGATATAATTTTGCTCGGAGTATCGCTGTACGGTCTGTACAATTTCAGAAATCAGGAGGCTGAGCTGCTCGCGCGCGTACTTGCGGGCAAGTCGCTCGATCCGCTGATCTTCCTTGCGTCCTCGCTCTTTATCCTGGGCGCGGGCATGGCGTCGCTGCGCCTGCACAGCCTGATCGTAAGCCTCATTTACCGCGTCGGCAAAAAGAACTGGAGTCCCGCGGTATACACATCGTTCCTCCAGCTGATCCGCACTAGGAACAAGAGCGCGTTCATCATGGTATTCCTAGTGCTGACCGTGAGCTTCGGTCTGTTCAATACGACCGTAGCGCGCACGATCCTCGCGAATGCCGAGAAGAACATCGACTACATGCAGGGCGCGGACATTGTCGTGACCGAGTACTGGAAGAACAATGTCGCTTATCTGCAGATCGATCCGAACGCGAAGGTTACGTTTACCGAGCCCGACTTCGGAAAATACGGACAGATAAAGGGCATGAAGTCCCTGACAAAAGTCTTCAGAAGCTCGACCGCTTCGCTGCAGGCCGGCTCGAAGGCACTCTCATGCGATTTCATGGGTATCGATACGAAGAGTTTCGGCGAGACCACCGATCTCGACGCGAAGTATCTCAAATATGATTTCAGGGACTATCTGAATGTCCTTTCGCGCAACTCCAACGCGGTGCTGCTTTCCTCGAACTTCAGGGACAAGCAGGGACTGAAGGTCGGAGACACGATAACATATTCGCTTTCGGGCGGATATTTCTCGGGAACTCTGACAGCGAAGGTATACGGCTTCTTTGATCACTGGCCTTCGTACAACCCGGAGAAGATCACGATCCTCGCGGACGAGAGCGTGCAGACCTCAGACAATTACATGATCGTCGCTCATCTTTCGACGATTCAGGAAGCGGTCGGCATTTTCCCGTATGAGATCTGGATCGACATGGACGGCGATACCGACGGCTTCTATGACTTCGCGAACGAGGAGGGACTCATGATCACGAAGCTCGGTGACGCGTCGCAGATGAAGGAAGATATCACCGTGGAGCCGCTGTTCCAGGGCACCAACGGAATCCTTACGATGAGCTTTATAACGATCCTGCTGATCTGCGCGATCGGATACGTGATCTACTGGATGCTCTCGATCAGATCGAGAGAGCTGCTCTTCGGTATTTTCAGGGCAATGGGCATGACGCGCGGCGAGATCATAAAGATGCTCGCGTGCGAGCAGGCGTTTACCGGACTCTTTGGCATCGCCTTCGGTCTGATCGTCGGCTGGATCGCTTCGGTGCTCTATGTTCCGATCATCCAGATCGCGTACTCGGCGGCCGACAGAGCGCTGCCGCTCGAGCTGATCACGAAGGGAAGCGATGTGGCGAGACTCATTGTCATCATATTCATCATGTTCGCGGCCTGCATGGGCGTTCTGATCCGTCAGGTATACGGCATGAAGATTTCACAGGCACTCAAGCTCGGAGAGGATTAATGTTCTTATGAATATAATAGAAACAAAAAATGTAGACAGGATATTCGGTCTGACCGGCGGAGAGCAGTTCTACGCGCTGAAGGACGTTTCGGTAGGGATAAGGACCGGAGCGCTGACGATATTGAAGGGGCCTTCGGGTTCCGGCAAGACGACGCTGATGAACATACTCGGCGCGCTCGACGCTCCTTCGAACGGCGAGGTGCTCTTTGACGGGCATGAGATCGGCGCGATGACCGAGGAGGAAAAAGGAAAGCTCCGCAGGGAGAACTTCGGCTTCGTATTCCAGTCGGTGTCGCTGATACCGATCATGACCGTATTTGAGAATGTCGATTTCGCGCTGAGGCTCGCAGGCTATACGGGCGACCGGGCAGAGAGAGTAAACAAGTGCCTGAAGATGGTCGGACTTGCGGCGCGAGCTCAGCACATGCCGCAGGAGCTTTCGGGCGGTGAGCAGCAGCGCGTGGCGATAGCGAGAGCGATCGCGCACAGACCGAAGGTGGTATTCGCGGACGAGCCCACGGCCGAGCTGGACAGCCAGACCGCGATCAGCGTTGTGAACATTTTCAAGGAGCTCGTGAAAGAAGAGGGCGTGACGATCGTAATGACTACGCACGACACAAGCCTGATGTCGGCGGGCGACGCGGTGTATACTTTGGAAGCGGGTACTCTGGGCGACAGTTACGTACACAGTGAGGAATCTGAAAAATGAGCGAAGATTTAAGCATGAACGCCGGGAACGACGAGCGCCCCATGGTGCTGGCCGAAAACCTGGTGAAGATATACAAGACCGCGGACATCGAGGTGCTGGCGCTCCAGGGACTCGACCTGACCGTGCAGAAGGGTGAGCTGACCGCGATCATCGGTAATTCGGGATCGGGTAAGTCCACTTTCCTCAACATGCTCGGCGGCCTCGACGAGCCGAGCGCGGGCAGGCTCTATGTGGACGGACAGGACCTGTTCAAAATGACGCGTGCCCAGAAGGATGAGTATAAGCGCAATACCGTAGGCTTCGTATGGCAGAACAACGCGAGAAACCTGCTTCCTTACATGACAGCGCTCGAGAACATAATCACTCCGATGCTGCTGACCTCGGCCAAGGATAAAAAGGCCAGGGCGGAGGAGCTGCTCGATCTGGTAGGTATGACGCACAGGAAGGACAGCAGGCTCTCACAGCTCTCTGGCGGTGAGCAGCAGAGGATAGCGATCGCGATAGCTCTCGCGAATTCACCGAAGCTTTTGCTGGCCGATGAGCCCACGGGTTCTGTTGACCGCAAGACCGCGGATTATATCTTTGACGTATTCCGGAGACTGAACCGTGACTACGGGCAGACTATCATCATCGTTACGCACGATGTGGAACTCTCAAAGAAGGTTAACCGCGTGGTGGCGATCAGGGACGGAAAGATCAGCTCCGAAAGGATCCTGCGCGAGCGCTATCAGGGCAGCTTCGAAGCCGGAGCGGTGAACTGGATGGAAGAGGAGACTCAGGACGAGTTCGCCATCATAGACAGGGCGGGACGCCTGCAGGTTCCGAGACATATGCTCGAGGAGCTGGGGCTTGAGGACAATAAGATCAAAGTGGTCTATGAGGACGGCAAAGTTACCCTTTCCAAGCCGTAGAAAAATTTTTTCTTTTGCATAAACACTAAATGAATCATTTATAAAATAAGTCTTAAAAGTGCTACCGCTGACAAACACATGTCTGCGTGGGGCACTTTTTGATTAGAAATACTTATGCAAACATGTAAAAAATGTATGAAAAATGCAAACAATATTTATATCCTATAAAAAACAGGTTAGATAAGACAGACTTATGTAAGCGCTTAAAATCGGCAAAAATCGATACGAAAACGATTGCCGAATAAATATGCCGCAAACCCGCATATTTATGCGGAAAACCGCTGTTTATGCGGGTTTGCGGATTTTTTATTCAATTTTTTTGTTGACAATTGTGTGCTTTTGTATAAAATATATTTATTAGCGTGAAGCCAATACTTTATTGCGCCAACGTGCTAAATGAAAAGGAGGAGAAACATGAAAAAAGTTAAGAGAGTGCTCGCCATGATGCTCGTTCTTGCTTTAGCCGTAACCTGCCTCGCAGGCTGCAAGAAGAAGACGACTGATCTTATTGACGACAGCACAGCAACAACTTCCACTCCTGCTCCCGATACCGGAAGCAAGGATGACAAGACCCCTGATACCACAAAGGCTCCCGATGCTCCTACATCCGAGCCTGAGCCTCCGAAGGAGTACACCTATCATGGTTACGCTACTTCACTGGCTGATAAGTGGAACCCTCATACATGGGAGACCAATGCTGATAACGGCATGAGAAGCTATTTCGCTACTCCCTGGGTTGACACAACCGTTAAGAACGCTGAAGAGGGTGAGTACCAGGTAATCTTCGAAGCAGCTACTTCTATTACAGACGTTACAAAGGATCATCAGGATGACCTTGTAAAGTACGGCTCGAACCTTCCCGAAGGCAAGACCGCAGCTGACATCACTGAGGGTTATGTATACGAGATCAAGCTTAATCCCGCTATGTGCTGGGAAGACGGCACCAAGATCGCTGCTGATGACTACATCTACTCGATGCAGCAGCTCCTTAACCCCGACATGATGAACTATCGTGCGAACAACTACTGGGACGGCGACTACGCTGTAGCAGGCGGCAAGAAGTACTACTACTCCAAGACCGAAGGCTACTATGTTCCTTATGTAAACTTCTACGGTTCTATCGAAGAAGCTGCAGCAGCTACCGAAGTTTACATTAACGCTATCGATTTCTGGAACGCAGCAGGCTATATCGATGCTGACGGCAACGAGATCCCTGAGTACATCCCGATCACCGATGAGACTGTTTACAGTGCTGACGGTGCAGGCGATGACGCATTCAGCGCTAAGGAACTCCTTGAGACCTATGGTCAGTACTTCGCACCCGGCGGCGGATACGACGGCGATATCGTTGTATGGCAGGATAACGAAGACCTCGGCGCAAGCTTTGACGTTGTAGGTTTCTACAAGGTTGATGATTACACCCTTCGTTATGTAGGCCAGGAGCAGTCCGAGTACAACTACATGGTACTTGGCCAGCTCGACGGAAGCTTCCTTGTATATAAGGATCTCTATGAGTCCCTTAAGGATACTTCAGGTGAACTCGTAACTACCAGCTATGGTACTTCCAAAGAGACCACAATGTCTTAT
>JAFZKM010000099.1 GCA_017553665.1 Lachnospiraceae bacterium | reverse complement strand
CTGACACGAAGACCAATCTCCAGCAGCTCCGCAAGGAGTTAAAGGCATTTGAGACATCAGATATCCCGACCGCGATCAAAAGCCGCGGTGATGTATTTACCTCGCTTCTGGAAGATGATGATCCGAAGATCAGGCAGAACGCTGCCCATATTCTCGGTCTGCTGAAGATAAAAGGAACCGAAGAGGCTCTTTATTCGTCTTATTTACGAGACGAAACACTATATAATAAGGCCGCTTATCTTTCTGCCATTTCGGGCATGGATCATTCCGCGCTCGACGAAAGGCTTCTTACCCGAAGGGAAGAGCTGATCGCGGGAACATACGAGCCGGAGATGAAGAAGCACATAGGAGAGGAGCTTCATGAGCTCAGTCTGCTGCTGAAAGATTCATTCCCGAAGCATGAGTTTTCGGCTCCGGGACTTGTTCATGAGTGCGTGCTCCTTACGAACAGGAACTTTAAGGCTGTTACGATGAAGCAGGTGGAAAGCATCCCTCATAAGGAGTTCACCGCCGGCGTTATGGTAAAGACGAGAAACCCCGAAAAGCTTCTGAACACAGTAAGAACGTTCAGTGAGATGCTCTTTGTCCCCGAAGGGATCAGGATCTGTTCATCAGATCCCGCAGAAGCGGCGAAAGAACTTACGGACGGCAGAATTGTTGACTATATCGCTGCCCGTCTCACGAATCCCAAAGAGCCCATATTCTTCAGAGTCGATTACAGGGCGAAAGACGAAAAGGCCGCTGCGCCTTTTGAGCGAAGACTGGCGTCCGAGCTTGAAGCGGCTTCGGGCTGGAGACTCGTTAATTCCACGAGTGATTATGAGATCGAGCTCAGATTCATTGACACAGCCGAATCGAAGCTCATCGTGCTCATCCGTTACTGCGGGCTCATTGATAAGCGTTTCGCCTACAGAAAGAATGCGCTTCCTATCAGCATGAAGCCTTATCTTGCGGCTTTGCTGATGAATCTCGCGAAGGACTATTTTAAGGATAACGCCGCCGTGCTCGACCCGTTCTGCGGCTGCGGGACCATGCTTGTCGAGCGTGAGCATATCAGACCTGCGAGGCTTTACTACGGGATCGATATATTCGGAGATGCCGTAACCGCGGCTTCCGCGAACATAAAGCTTGCCGGCCTTGCTTCAAAGACCGAACTGATAAAGCGTGATTTCTTTGATTTCACACACAAGTACCGCTTTGACGAAGTGATCACCGATATGCCTTTTGTCACGGGACAGAAGAGTATCGCCGATATTACCTCGCTTTACGCGTCGTTCTTTAAGAAGCTCCCCGGAGTTCTCGAGAACAACGGAACGGCGTTTATTTATACCAGGAACAGAGATCTCCTCAGAAAGTATTCGTTTGCCGCGGGCTTTACGCTGCTGGCGGAATATGAGATCTCACGCATGGAAGGAAGTTATTTCTGCATTTTATCTCACAAACAGGAGCAGCATCAGCCATGAAAAAAGGGAAACTGGTCAAGATCATACTGATATTGTCCGTAGCGGCATTCCTGACCTTGTTGGGAATATACATTTACGGGCGCATAAAGAACAGGCCCGTGACCGTCTCACAGCGTGAGCAGTATCAGGAACAGCTTAGAAACCAGGAGGAAGAACAGTAATGAAAAACCGCAATAAATTTTTCTTTATCCTCGGGATCATAATCATCGTCGCGGGAATAGGCATCATAATCTATCCCATTGCGACGCATCTGTATTCGGAACACGCGCAGAAGGTCCTTATGGAAGAGGCTAAGGAGGAGATCTTAAAGAACATCCTTGAAGCCAATTCAAAAGTAACGGATGCTCCGACGCCCACTCCGCAGATCACCGATACACCCGCGGATCCCGATAATACCGACACAGACATCACCGATGCTCCCGCGGATCCGGACACCCAGACGGCAGATGACGATTCAGGGCTTCTCGGAGCGGATATAGGCGAGGAAGAACCCATTGAGACCGCGGAGCAGACTCTCGACAGTTCCAGACTCGCAGGACAGAAGTGCATCGGTATCATCACGATTGATTCGATCAACCTCGTATACGCTGTCGTAGAAGGCGTCAAGGATTCGAATATCGGCGTCGCGATCGGCCATTTTCCCGATTCCGTTGCCATTGGCGCTGAAGGCAACTGTGCGCTCGCAGGCCATAACGGCGGCCACTACAGCAGATATTTCAAGGATATCAAGAAACTCAAGAAAGGCGATCCCGTTATCCTTACCGATCTGAACGGCTATGAATACGAGTATAATGTTACGGAGTCGTTCATCTGCGAGCCTACCGATCTGTACGTTGTTGAAGACCTCGGAATCAAGGGCAAGTACCTTACCATGGTCACCTGCACGAACGGCGGTACCCAGCGTTATATCGTAAGAGCAAAGTGCACAACTGAACCCACACTTATGAAGGGCGTTAAGTAATGTATTATTTCGCGTACATAGCGGTCGGTGCGGTGCTCATGGAGTTTTTGCTGCTGCCGATCTACATCAGGCTCAAGAACCGTCAGAAGTATGCTCCCCTGAAGATATTCCTGAAAGGCTGCATGACTTTTATCCCCGTAGTGTTCTGTGCCTGGGGAGTTTTAAAGCTGTATTCGGTCACGAAGGACTGGCATAACCTCGTATCGCCCACCGGCTTTCGGACTTCGTTCTATGTACTTCTCGGACTGACGATATGTCTGGTCGCCGATGTACTCCTCGTGATCAATTTCTCTGTCGGGATGATGTTCTTCCTGGCGGGACACATATGCTATATACTGTATTTCCTGACGATAGCGTCCTTTAATCCGATAAGCATCGCGCTTTTCATAATCGGCATCGTGCTCGCGTACAGGTATTACAGCCGCTTCAAGGAAGCAATGGGGAAGCTCTGGCCGGCGTATTACCTTTACGCGATTACGATAATGACGACGCTTTCGCTGGGCATCATGCTTCCGTTCGATCTCGGTCCTTACGGCATTCTTCCCGCGCTGGCGGCATGCCTTACGGTCATTTCGGACTTCATGCTTGCCGCGAACCGTATCTCGGGACGCAAGCCCTGGTCGGACCTTATGTATCTCAGTTATTATTTTACGGGGCAGTTTTTTATGTCACTGAGCGTTTTCATCCCCGTTATGCTGAATCTTTGATATGACTTTTGTTTATGTTTTACTGATACTTATCATATGCTTTATGGCGTATTCAGTGACCGAATCCCTGCGATTTAAGGTCACTGATTATTGCGTAAAGAGCAAAAAAGTCCCTGCGTCGCTCGCAGGGAAAAGGATCGCGCTTCTTGCGGACCTGCACTGCACGCATTATGGCAAAGGCAATGAGCGGCTTTACTCCCGGCTTAAAGATCCGGCTCCAGATATCATTATTATCGCGGGAGATCTGGTCGACGGCCTTTCGGAAGATGAGTTCAAATATGCCGCTGAGTTCCTGACAGGTCTTAAGAGACTCGGGATCCCCGTATACTACGCATACGGCAATCATGAGACGAAGTTCACTCTGAGGGAGAATAACCTTTACGACAGATATGCCTCCGTTGTCAAAGAAACCGGCTGTGAGCTTCTCAGAGATAGAAAAGCGGATATTTACGACGGTGTAAGCTTATACGGGCTGGAGTTAAAGCTTGGCCATTATAACGCCAAATACGAGCCTGACAGAGGTGCTCCCGATGTCAAAGAATTGCTGGGCGCTCCCGATGAGAGGCGCTATAACATTTTGATCGCGCATACGCCCGAATATGAGAAGCAGTACTATGAATGGGGCGCTGACCTTGTGCTTTCCGGTCACGTGCACGGCGGCCTTTTCCGGCTGCCCTTTATCGGCGGAGTGATCTCCCCGAGATTCCGGCTGTTTCCGCATTACGACAGAGGCGTATATACCGACGGTGAGCATACCATGATACTTTCGGCCGGACTCGGCTGGCACGGATTTCCATTCAGATTCAATAACCTGCCCGAGATCGTGAATATTACATTGGAGAAAGAAGAATGAGTTTACAGGTAAAGCTTGAAGCTTTTGAAGGTCCGCTGGACCTTTTGCTTCACCTTATTGAAAAGAACAAAGTGAATATTTACGATATCCCGATCGTCGAGATCACGGAGCAGTATATGGAATACGTGAACGCGATGGAGACGAGCAACATGGACGTCATGAGCGATTTCCTCGTGATGGCCGCCACGCTGCTCAGGATCAAATCACAGATGCTGCTTCCCGCGCCTCCCGCGGAGGACGGAGAGGAGCCCGTCGATCCGAGAGCAGAGCTCGTTGAGAAGCTGCTCGAGTATAAGATGTACAAGTACATTTCGTTCGAGCTTAAGGATAAACAGCTTGACGCTTCGCGCGTCATGTTCAAGGAATCCACGGTTCCCGATGAAGTAAAGGCATATAAGCCCGAGATCGATGTCGGAGAGATCCTTACGGATGTTACGCTCTCGAAGCTTCAGAACATTTTCAACGATCTGGTTAAGAAAAAAGAAGACCGCATCGATCCGATCCGAAGCAAGTTCGGCAAGATCGAGAAAGAGGATTCGAACATATACCAGATCATACTCGATCTGCAGACCTACGGCGTCGCGAACAGGCATTTCTCTTTCCGTAAATACATGGAGAGACAGCACACGAAGATGGACATGATCATCAGCTTCCTGGCCATACTCGAGCTCATTAAAATGGGTCGTGTTCGGATAGAGCAGGAGGAGCTCTTCGATGACATCACGATCGATTATCTCGCTACCGACATCACGCCGGTAGAGGATTTCATGCAGGAATAAAGAAAAAGGAATTTTAGAAGATGAACGACATTTCCAAACTTGACGATGAATTAAAACTGCTTCTTGCCCATGTCGAGGCGATCCTTTTCACGATGGGCGAAGCCGTTGAAATAAGCAGGATAGCGGAGGCCGTGGGGCACGACGAGGATACGGTCCGCAAAGTCATCAGGAACCTGATGGAACGTTATGAGGACGACAGCTACGGAGTTCAGATAATCGAGCTCGACGGATCGTTCCAGATGTGCACGAAGGCTTCCATGTACGAGACGATCATCAAGATCACGAACGTTCCGAAGAAGTTTACGCTTACGGACGTTCTGCTCGAGACGCTCTCGATAGTCGCTTACAAGCAGCCTATCACAAAGGCGGAGATCGAGGCTATCCGCGGAGTAAATTCCGATCACTCGGTCAACAAGCTCCTCGAATATAACCTGATCTGTGAAGTCGGCCGTAAGAACGCGCCCGGCCGTCCCTGCATGTTCGGAACGACCGAAGAATTCTTAAGGAACTTCGGCCTTACTTCGCTCGACGAGCTGCCCGAGATCAATCAGGAAAAGATAGAAGAGTTCAAATCCGAAGCCGAAGATGAGATGCAGCTTACTCTTGATATTTAATATATATTTGCGAATACGATATATAATTTTCGTATTCGCAATTTTTTTGTCTATGTTTCGCAAAACTATTGATTTTTACATAAGCATTCGTGTATAATATTATACAAACCAAAAAGGAGGGCCAGACATGTTACGCAGTTTGAAAGTTAAACTTGTTATCATCATTGCAGTTCTCTGTGCGGCTGTGCTCGCGCTTGAGTGTTTTGTTACCTACAAGCGCACAAGTTCCAGCTTCGAGGACGTTCTTAACGAGAATTACGAGATCAAAACCGATTATTTTGCGACCACGATCGATGGTTGGATGCATGAGGAGACCGGAACTCTGAGCGCTATCGAATCCGCTGTTCTCTGCATGGATTCGACTCCGGAACATCGTGATCAGTCACTTGTATCCATTGTTTCCTCACTTGAAGGCATTACCTTACAGGATGAAAAAGCTGCGATGGTTTATGTTCAGCTTTCCGACGGCACATTCCTTAACGGTTCCCAGTGGGATTCAGAAGGATTTGACGGACGTACGAGACCCTGGTATATAAACGCCGTGAACGCGAAAGGTGAGATGGTATTCAACGAGCCCTATATAGATGTTGCGAGCGGCGGCCTTATCATTACACTTGCGAAATTTATCAATATGAATAACTGGGAAGGCGTTGTTGCAGTAGATATCTATATCGACACTATGCTTTCGCGTATCGATGAACTTGTCGGCAGCGACAGTTCGAAGGGTGAATACCTCTTTATTACCGACCAGAACGGCAACATGGTATATCATCCCAACAGAGATTTCCAGCCTACTACCGATAAGATCATGAATGTTTCCGAACTCGGCGTCGATTATCTTGTAGCCGCCACGGAAGATCCCGACGGAGGAATTGAGGATTACAACGGTGAGTATGTATATGTAACGCAGGGCCTCATCCCCACATCCGAGTGGGAAGTATTTTATGTTTCACCTACACGCAACTACAGCTCAGTAACCGATGCTGTAAAGAATACCATGATCACGATCCTGATCATCTGCCTTATCCTGGCCATCATCGTAGCTGTTGCCGCAGGCGTCTGGATCGCAGGCCCCATTACCGACGCGAGCAAGAAGGTTAAAGCCATGGCTGTCAGCGTCAGCGAGGGCAACGCTGATCTGACACGTGATATTGAGACCAAGTCAAAGGATGAGGTAGGCGACCTTGTATCCGCAGTCAATGACTTAAAGACAGCGATGGCCGGTATCATTTCTGATATCAACAACGCATCCGGTCAGCTGATCGATAATGTAAAGGAATTAAAGACCGCTGCGGACATCAGCTCGGACAATGCTTCAAACATTTCCTCCGCGATGGAAGAAATGAGCGCGACCTCGGAAGAAACTTCTGCGTCGACGACTCAGGTTTCCGCTCAGATTGGCGATATTACCGAACTTACAAGCAAGGTCAGCGCCAATGCGAACGCAAAGGCAAAAGACATCAACAGAAGTCTCAGCAATGTTGAGAAGCTCAAGACTGAGATCGAACAAACCGATGAGCAGATGAACAACCGTCTGAATGAAGCGATCGATACCATGAAGAACAGGATCGCCGATACCAAGAAGGTAGAAGAGATCCAGAAGATGACTCAGGGCATTTCGGATGTAGCTTCACAGACCAACCTGCTTTCGCTCAATGCTTCGATCGAGGCGGCGCGCGCGGGTGAAGCCGGACGCGGATTTGCGGTTGTTGCGGATGAGATCGGACAGCTGGCTAACAACTCCGCCGACATGGCAAAGAGCATCCAGGAAGTTTCTGATGATGTACTTGCCATTGTTGATCAGCTCGTAAAGGCAGCGCAGGAAGTATCTGATGTCATGATCGAAATTTCCGAGGAGAACTCCAAGGAGAAGGATAAGATCATCGATGAGTACATGAAGACTCTGAACGAATGCCACGACGCTATGTCAGAGATCTCCGAGAACAATACAGAGATTGCTTCGAACATCGGAAGGATCAAACAGTCCATAGACGCCATCGATGTGGCTGTGGAAGAGAACGCGCAGGGCATTACGACTGTCGCGAGCGGAACTTCGGAGCTTGTTACCGCTTCTGACAACGTAATGAACAGCGCTAAATCCGTAGATAGGATCTCGAGCGAACTCATGGACCACGTAAAGGGATTCAAGTGCTGATAGAAATATATGCGGGCCTTCGGGCCCGCATTTTTTGTAAAATTCTGCTTGACATTTGAAACAAATCCGTATATATTATTTGAGTATGCGTGGACAGACCGCGCACTTTCGGCCGCACGGCGAGGGCATAAGAGCCTTTTGGCCCCCACAGCCGGCGAGTATTTTATCAGGAGGAAATCT
>JAFZKM010000098.1 GCA_017553665.1 Lachnospiraceae bacterium | reverse complement strand
GTTTGGCTGTAACTTATCGCTCACAGATTACTCCTCCTTTTGTAATGAATATGAAGATGGTTATTCTTTGCTGTACAACTCGACGATCAGATGCTCCTGTACAGGGAAGTCAATGTCTTCCCTCTTAGGCAGGCATGTAACCTTTCCTTCGAGCGCTTCGGCGTCAAAAGTGAGCCACTGAGGAAGCAGGCGGCCGGAAGTCTCGCTGAGGATGACTTTAAGCGCGTCGTTGCTTCTGTACTTTTCTCTGACGGCGATAACGTTTCCGGCACTTACAAGGTAAGACGGAATGTTTACAGCTTTGCCGTTAACCGAAAAGAATCCGTGAGTGACAAGCTGGCGGGCTTCTCTGCGCGTGCGGGCAAGTCCGAGACGGAAGATGACGTTATCAAGACGGCGCTCGATCGTGGTAAGAAGGATCTCACCGGTGATGCCGCGGGTCTTCGCTGCCTTCTCGTAGTACATTCTGAACTGTTTCTCAAGAATGCCGTATACGAACTTTACCTTCTGCTTTTCATTGAGCTGGTTTGCGTACTCGCTCTTTTTATGTCTGCGCTGTCCGCCGGGATTGCGCTTGGTGGAACCTGTTTTGGATTTTTTAGTATAGCCCATTACTGCGGGGGAAATATCCAGCGCTCTGCAGCGTTTAACAATGGGCTGCATATTCTTTGCCATAATTGTTTTCCTCCTTTACCTGATCAAACTCTGCGTCTCTTGGGCGGTCTGCAGCCATTATGAGGAATGGGAGTCTCGTCCTTGATCATCGTCACGTCCAGATCGGCGACCTGCAGTGCGCGGATAGCGGACTCACGGCCCTGACCGGGTCCCTTTACAAAGACCTCGACGGTCTTAAGTCCGTGCTCCATAGCAGCTTTCGCAGCCGTTTCTGCGGCAGACTGAGCGGCGAAGGGAGTGTTCTTCTTGGATCCGCGGAATCCGAGGCCGCCTGCGCTGGCCCAGGAAATAGTGTTTCCGTTGGAATCCGTAATAGTTACTATAGTGTTATTGAAGCTGGAGCGGATATGAGCCTGGCCGTTTTCAATATACTTACGCTCTTTTTTCTTGCCTCTTACAGCTCTTTTAGGTGCAGCCATAATTCATTCCCTCCTTATTTCTTCTTACCGGCGACCGTCTTGCTGGGGCCTTTTCTGGTCCTGGCATTGGTCTTGGTGCGCTGGCCGCGTACGGGGAGACCCATTCTGTGACGTCTTCCTCTGTAGCAGTTGATTTCGATCAGACGCTTGATGTTAAGCGCGGTCGCTCTGCGGACATCGCCTTCTACGGTATATTCTTTATCAATGACATCTCTGAGTTTACCGATGTCATCTTCGGTCAGATCTTTTACTCTGACATCGGGATCCACACCTGTTTTAGCGATGATCTCTTTAGCCTTCGTACGGCCGATGCCGTAAATATAGGTCAGTCCGATCTCGATGCGCTTATCTCTGGGTAAATCCACGCCTGCAATTCGAGCCATGTGTTAGTACACCTCCAAAAAAATATAAATCCTTTTTTTCAAATCTCTATATTAACATTTTGGGGTTCATGTCTATGCATGCAGCCGCACCGCAAAATGAGAATATTCAAGAATATGCGCGGCGTCCGTTCTTTCCGGAGGCCGTGCTTAAGTCTGTCAGCCCTGCTTCTGCTTATGCTTCGGATAAGCGTCGCAAATGACCATTACTTTACCTTTTCTTTTAATAACCTTGCATTTATCGCAGATAGGTTTAACGGATGGTCTTACTTTCATTATGATTTCCTCCCATTCTTAGTATGTGACGCGCTTTTCGCAGGTCAGACGCCGGGTCTGCGTCATCTCCTGCGGACAATGCGTCCGCGGCTCAGATCGTACGGAGACAGTTCCATCGTCACCGAGTCGCCTTTAACTATTCTTATGTAGTTTGTTCTGATCTTTCCGGACACGTGGGCAATGACCACATGACCGTTTTCAAGCGCAACACGAAAAACGCAGTTAGGTAATACTTCCTGCACAACGCCTTCAACTTCGATTACGTCTTCTTTCGACAAGCTGCAATTCCTCCTATGCACACAGAATGCTATAGCGTAGTCACTATCGGATCGCCTGACGTTATGATGACAGTGTTTTCATAATGCGAGCAGAGCTTTCCGTCTTTTGTAAAAACCGTCCATTTGTTGGGTGCCACCTCCACCTCGTACGAACCCGCGTTTATCATGGGTTCGATGGCGATGGCCATCCCGGGTACAAGTCTGGGCCCCCGTCTGGCCGACCTGAAATTAGGAACTTCAGGATCCTCATGCATCTCCCTGCCGATCCCGTGACCCGTGTAATCACGTACCACCGAATAGCCGTTCGACTCAGCATGATCCTGAACCGCTCCGGATATGTCGCATATCCTGTTTCCGGGCACACATTTCTCCAAAGCCTTGAAGAAACATTCTTCCGTGACTTTCACGAGCCTTACGGTCTCTTCAGCCACGTTCCCGACAAGATATGTGCGGCAGGCATCGGCCTGGAAGCCCTTCAGGATGGCTCCGACGTCGACACTGACGATGTCCCCGTCTTCGACGATCCTGTCCCCCGGTATGCCGTGGATCAGCTCATCGTTAACCGATGCACAGACCGCTCCGGGGAAGTCGATACCGCCAAAATAATTCGGCACGCCAAGGAACGACGGAAGCGCGCCATTCTTTATTATACACTCTCTGGCAATTTTGTCAATATCTTTTGTTGAAATTCCAGGAGAAATTTTTTCAAAAAGTACGGAAAATACTTCCTGAAGCACCTTTCCGGCGTCAACCATGCGCATTATCTCACGCGGAGACTTGATATTGATCATTGCTGCATCCCTCTGAGTTCAAGCGCGGCAAGGATATTCGCGAACGTATCGGAGATCTTCTCCTCGCTGTTCACGCGGACAAGTTTGCGCGTGCGGACGTAATATTCGATCAGCGGCTCTGTATCCTTGTGGTACGCGGCCAGTCTTGCGGCAATGACTTCCGGCCTGTCGTCATCGCGCATCATAAGCGACGCGCCGCAGACGGGGCAGGAATTATCAGCGATCTTATGCGTTTTAAGGTTGAACGAAAGCTTGCACGCGACGCACACTCTGCGGTCAACGAGCCTCTCGACCAGCCTTGTCTCGCTCAGCACGATATCAACGGTGCGGTCGATCTTTCTGCCGGACTCTTCAAGAAACTTGTCGAGCGCCTCGGCCTGAGCGATCGTGCGCGGAAAGCCGTCAAGAATAAACCCCTGAGCGCAGTCGGTTTCGGACAATCTCGCCTTGACCATACCGATAGTCACGTCGTCCGGCACAAGATGGCCCTTCGAAATGTACTGTTCGGCAAGTTTGCCGAGCTCGGTCCCGTTGTGGATGTTCGCGCGGAAAATGTCGCCCGTGGAAATGTGCGGAATGCCGAGGATCTCGGAAAGTTTTGTCGCGGCAGTGCCTTTACCGGCGCCCGGGGCACCAAGAAAAATCAGATTCATATACAGTGATTCTCCCTAATCAAAACAAAACAGCAGACAGAACATCCGCCGGCATAAATGCCCCGGCGGATGTTCTGCCCGTTTAAATCAGTCAAGGAAACCTTTGTAGTTTCTCATCAGAAGCTGAGCTTCAAGCTGCTTCACGGTCTCAAGAGCGACGCCAACAAGAATCAGAACCGTCGTGCCGCCGAACCAGAGGTTAACGGAACCGATCTCTTTGCTGAAATAGCTCGAGATGATCTGGATGACGGTCGGGAATACGGCCAGTACGGCAAGGAATATCGCGCCGAACCAGGTGAGTCTTCTCGACGAAGTCTTGATGAAGTCTGCGGTAGGCTGTCCGGGTCTGATACCGGGCACGAAACCGCCGTTCTTCTTCAGGTTATTCGCCATATCGTTCGGGTCGAAGTATACGATGTTGTAGAAGAACGTGAATGCCACGATCAGCAGAGCGTATACAATGACGTAGCCCCAGGTGTTGCCCGCGGAGAACTTATTCACCCAGCCTGCAAAGCCGGTCGTCGCATTCGATTTTCCGATGAATGCGATTATCGTTGCGGGGAACTGAAGCATTGACATCGCGAAGATGATGGGAAGCACGCCGGAGGAGTTGACCTTCAGCGGAATGTGAGTGTTCTGTCCGCCGTAGATCTTGCGTCCGACTACGCGCTTTGCGTACTGGACCGGGATCCTTCTCTCGCCGCCTTCCATCCAGACGACGGCAATGATGACTGCCAGGAATACGAGGATCAGTGCGACAACGACGCATACGTTCAGAACTGTGCTGTTGGAAAGTCTGCCGCTGCTGGTATCAGCCGCGAAGATGTACTTCCAAAGGGTAACCGCAGCGTTCGGCGCGTTGGCAACGATACCTGCGAAGATCAGCATGGAGATGCCGTTTCCGATACCGACTTCCGTGATCTTCTCGCCGAGCCACATCAGGAATACAGTTCCTGCGGTGAACGCGATGATGATGAT
>JAFZKM010000097.1 GCA_017553665.1 Lachnospiraceae bacterium | reverse complement strand
TTTGTGACCGGAGGCGTAGTATCCGGACTGGGAAAAGGAATCACCGCGGCGTCCCTGGGACGCCTGCTGAAGGCGCGGGGCCTGAAGGTGGCCGCACAGAAGCTGGATCCGTACATCAATGTGGATCCCGGCACGATGAGCCCCTACCAGCACGGTGAGGTCTACGTTACCGAGGACGGAGCGGAGACCGATCTCGATCTCGGACATTACGAGCGATTCATCGACGAGGACCTTACAAAGTACTCGAACCTGACATCGGGTAAGGTTTACTGGAACGTTCTGAACAAGGAGCGCAGGGGCGAGTATCTGGGCTCGACCGTTCAGGTCATTCCCCATATCACGAATGAGATCAAGGAATTCATATACCGCGCGGGAAAAGAGAAGGACGCCGACATCGTTATCACCGAGATCGGCGGCACTATCGGCGATATCGAGTCGCAGCCCTTCATCGAGGCCGTAAGACAGATCTCGCTTGAAGTCGGGAAGCAGAATTCACTGTTCATACATGTAACCCTCGTTCCGTATCTTCACGGATCGGACGAGCATAAATCGAAGCCCACTCAGCATTCCGTAAAGGAACTGCAGGGCATGGGCATCAACCCCGACATTATCGTGCTCCGCTGCGACGAGCCCCTTGAGGAGAGCATTTTCAAGAAGATATCGATGTTCTGCAACGTTGAGGACGACTGCGTTATCGAGAACATTACGCTGGACAGCCTCTATGAGGCGCCTCTGATGCTCGAGAAGAGCAATTTCTCGGGTGTTGTCTGCAGAAAGCTCGGCATCTGGGCAGCGCAGCCCGATCTGAGAGAGTGGGAGGAACTTGCTCACCGGATCAAGGGCAGGCACAAGGATGTCACGATCGCTCTGGTCGGCAAATACGTGCAGCTTCACGACGCTTATCTCTCGGTAGCCGAGGCTCTCACGCACGCAGGCTTCGCGCTCAATGCGAAAGTGCATATCGACTGGATCGATTCCGAGGAACTGAATGAGTCGAATTATAAAGAACGCCTGAAGAATGCCGGCGGCATCATCGTGCCCGGCGGCTTCGGAGACAGAGGCATAGAGGGCATGATCCTTGCCGCGAAGTACGCGCGTGAGGAGAAGGTTCCTTATCTCGGTATCTGCCTCGGAATGCAAATCTCCGTTATCGAATTCGCGAGACATGTCGCGGGTATCGCGGACGCATGCTCGGGTGAGTCGGCCAACGCCACCGAACACAAGGTCATCGACTTCATGCCCGGACAGTCCGACGAGGTGGATAAGGGCGGAACGCTGCGTCTGGGCAGCTATCCGTGCGTGATACAGCCCGGAACGCTTATGGAGCGCTGCTATGGCGAGACGGAGATCAAAGAGAGGCACCGCCACAGATACGAATTCAACAACGATTACAGAGAAGTGCTGACAAAAGCCGGCCTGGTGCTTTCGGGAATCTCACCCGACGGCAATCTGGTCGAGACCGTGGAACTTAAGGATCATCCTTTCTTCCTCGGTGTCCAGTATCATCCTGAGTTCAAATCGAGACCCAACAGACCGCATCCCGTTTTCAAGGGATTCGTTGAGGCCTCGCTCAAAGAATGAGCCCGGACGATGAGAATCTGATCGAAAATGAAAAATAATACATTAAAAGTATAAGGAAAATACAGCTCCGTTCTGATATAATTAAGGCAAATGTCAGAACGGAGGCTTTTTTTGATATGAATTACCGCAACGAAAAGATAGAAGATCTGAACATCACTTACATCGGAGGCGGTTCGAGAGGATGGGCATGGACCTTTATGACGGACCTGGCGCTGGAGCCGCAGCTGTCGGGTACGATCCGCCTGTATGATATCGACAAGGCGGCAGCGGAGAACAACGCGATCATCGGAAACCGTGTTTCCGAAAGGCCCGAGGCTGTGGGCAAGTGGCGCTATACCGTTTGCGATACGCTTGAGACCGCGCTTACCGGCGCGGACTTTGTAGTGATATCGATATTGCCCGGAACCTTCGATGAGATGGAGAGCGATGTGCATATGCCCGAGAGGCTCGGGATATACCAGTCCGTAGGAGATACGGCGGGGCCAGGCGGAATGATCAGGGCGCTGCGTACGCTGCCGATGTTCGCAGAATTTGCCGAGGGGATAAAGAAGTATTGTCCTTCAGCGTGGGTCATCAACTATACGAATCCGATGTCTCTGTGCGTGAAGGTGCTGTACCACGTATTTCCTCAGATCAAGGCATTCGGATGCTGCCATGAGGTTTTCGGAACCCAGGAGCTGCTGGCCGGGATCCTGCAGCGGGAAGGCTATGTTTCGGAAAAGGCTGACCGCCATGAGATCAATATAAATGTGCTCGGCATCAATCATTTTACCTGGTTTGATTACGCGTCCTACAAGGGGCTTGATCTGTTCCCGATCTATCGCGCCTATATTGACAAAAACTTTGAAAAAGGCTGGGAGGAGCAGAATAAGGAACACTGGGCCAACAGCTATTTCACCTGCAAGCACAGGGTAAAATTCGATCTGTTCAACAGATACGGACTTATTGCCGCGGCGGGAGACCGCCATCTCGCGGAGTTCATGCCCGGAGACATGTATCTTAAAGACCCGGAGACCGTTCGGAGCTGGGATTTTGACCTGACACCCGTCAGCTGGAGAAAGGAAGATCTCAAGCATCGTCTCGAGCGTTCAGCAAAGCTCGCTTCGGGTGAGGAGGAGCTGAAGCTCAAGCCCACCGGAGAGGAGGGTATCCTTCTGATCAAGGCACTCTGCGGACTGACACGCGTGATCAGTAATGTAAATATCCCGAATACCTCGCTACAGATCCCGAACCTGCCCGAGAGCGCGGTTGTGGAGACCAACGCCGTATTCGAGCGCGACGCGATCAGGCCTGTGGCCGCCGGAAAGCTGCCCGAGCAGGTTTATGCTCTCGTGATCCCTCATGTGCGCAATCATGAACGTATCCTCAAGGCATCGTTCACCCATGACCGCAGCCTGGTGAAGGAAGCGTTCATGACCGATCCTCAGGTTCTCGGACGCGCGTCGGAAGCCGATGTATCGAAGCTGGTCGACGATATGATAGACGCAACAATGAAATATCTGCCGAAAGGCTGGTAAATAAAAGCCAAGGGGACGGTTCTTTTGGTAACGCAGTTCGTTACCAAAAGA
>JAFZKM010000096.1 GCA_017553665.1 Lachnospiraceae bacterium | reverse complement strand
CTTCAACAAAATACCTCAAAACACAATAACAAAACATATATGCTCAGTCCAGATATGACCATCTGGTTCATTATCGCCTACGATATCTGGAACTTTGAATACACCTATCTCAACCTTCCCACACATACATGGTACTGCGGCGTAGCGCTCCTTCTCGCGCCTACCTTCGCGAATGCCCTCTGGAACAAGGGCGCATGGATCCAGAACCGCGCGAATACCCTTGCCATCTGGTGTATGTGGGCTCAGGTCGTTCCGCTCTTCCAGCTTAAAGGCATCTTCGCGGCCGTTCTTCCTTCGGTTTACGGCGGAGCAACAGCTGCAGGCATTACGACCATGGATCTTTATGAAAAGGCCATCGCTCTTTACAAAGCAGGTGACGGTAAGACAGTTAAAGCAGGACAGATCATCCAGTCCATGGGCATTACCGCCGATCCGAGAATGCAGGGCTTCGTGGCAATGCTCGCGCTCGCGGCCAATGTGCTGTGCATCGCCGTGATCATACGCAACGCGGTCAAACTCGGCAAGAATCCTTACTCCAACGAAGTATTCAAGGGCACGAGGGATTACGAGGAAGCTATGCAGCGTGCAGAGATCTGAATCAGGTCTTAACCGCATATTAATGAGCTCTTAATTTGCTTATAAACCTCCCATATGCTATAATCAGTACATGTAGTAGCGTATGGGAGGTATTTTAAACTGGAAACGAAAACAAAGCGCACCCTGCGGATCATACGTATTATCGTGGGAGTGATCTGGTGCGCTATCATCATACTGTGTTTTTTGAACCGCGATAAATTCAGCGTAGACGGGATCGTAAAGATCACACCGGAGAAAACGCTTCTGGCCGTACTGGTCATGATGGTGTTCTTCGCACTGAAAAGCGTGAGCGTATTCATCTATTTCGGTTTCATCTTTGCCGCAAGCGGTATCATATTCCCACTCTTCATAGCGATACCCGTAAATCTTATCGGAACCGTCGTAATGGTGACTATTCCGTTCTATATCGGACGTTTTTTAGGCTCCGATATGGTAAGCTACATCTTTGAGAAATATCCAAAGGCTGCCAGGCTTCATGAGAGACGTAAGGAGAACGATTTCCTCTTCACTATCCTCTTCAGACTTACGGGCGCTATGCCTTCGGATCTGCTGGGCTTTTACATGGGTGCTTCGGGAAGCAGCTTCCCTGCGTACCTGATCGCTTCGGTTCTGGGCTTCTCGGTATCGTCCGTAACCTTCCCTCTCATGGGAGACAAGATACGCGATCCGAAATCACCCCAGTTTCTGATCTCATTCTGCATTGAAGCCTCTGTCGTCATATGTACATCGGGCGGATTGATCATCCACCACTTCATCAAAAACCGCCAGGAACGGAAAGCACTCGAACAGCAAAATGCCGGCTCCGGCGAGGCTGTGGATAACGATAATACGAAAAAGGACCTGTAAGGGTCCTTTTTCTTTGCGTTTTTTTCGGTCTTGCCGTGTAGTACAAACCCGCTGGATCCGCTTAACTCGCGGTTTCGCAGCCTTGTTAAATTCTGATTTAATCTCGAATTTCAGGCTTTTTTTGCCCCTTTTTGATCAAATTCGTGTCAGTCGCTCCTTCCCCTCCGGCACCTCTTCCGACCCCAAATTCTTATCCACACCCGTAGTACCGTTTTTGATTTCTACCTCGGTGGAAGCCCATATATCCACCATTTTATCCACATAATCCACACATGTAGACGAAATCCATCGTTTTTGCTATATATTATATCCTGATTAAACATTTATCCATACGATTTCTGTAGTATTCCTCCCGCTGCGTCCGTAATCGAAGCGAGAGCGTGTCTCCGGAAGTTTTACTCGTTGCCGCCCGCACATTTATTGGCATAACACAAAAAAAGGGGGACGGAAGAACCGTCCCCAGTTATTACCATTAAACTTTAGGAAGCTTTGCGATCGACTTCTGCAGCTGCTCGTCCGTCGGGATGAAATCATTCATCTCGTGGTCATTGTATCTCTGGTAAGCCACCATATCGAAGTATCCGGTACCGGTCAGGCCGAATACGATATTTTTCGCCTCTCCTGTCTCCTTGCACTTTAACGCCTCGTCAAGCGCAACTCTGATAGCGTGGCTCGACTCGGGAGCGGGAAGGATTCCCTCAACCCTTGCGAAGGTCTCCGTTGCTTCGAATACGCTGGTCTGCTCTACGCTTCTCGCCTTGATCAGTCCCTGGTCGTAAAGTTCGGATACGATCGAGCTCATGCCGTGATAACGAAGTCCGCCGGCGTGGTTAGCCGAAGGAATGAATCCGCTACCGAGCGTGTACATCTTAGCGAGCGGGCAAACTTTACCGGTATCGCAGAAATCATAAGCATAAACGCCGCGTGTAAGACTCGGGCAGGATGCAGGCTCTACTGCGATGATCTCATAATTGTTCTCGCCTCTGAGCATCTCGCCCACAAAAGGAGAGATAAGTCCGCCGAGGTTCGATCCGCCGCCTGCGCAGCCGATGATCATGTCTGCCTTTATACCGTATTTGTCCAACGCTGCCTTTGTCTCAAGGCCGATGACCGACTGATGGAGCAGTACCTGAGACAGTACCGATCCGAGTACGTAACGGTAGCCTTCCTGAGAAGTAGCTGCCTCAACCGCTTCAGAGATAGCACAGCCCAAGCTGCCCGTGGTTCCGGGGAACTCTTCGTTGATCTTGCGTCCGATCGCCGTCTCCATAGAAGGAGAAGGAGTAACCGTTGCGCCGTAGGTACGCATTACCTCACGTCTGAAAGGCTTCTGTTCGTAAGAAACCTTAACCATATATACCTGGCAGTCCAGATCGAAGTATGAGCAAGCCATCGAAAGCGCCGTGCCCCACTGACCTGCGCCGGTCTCGGTGGTAACGCCTTTAAGTCCCTGCTTCTTTGCGTAGTAGGCCTGGGCGATGGCTGAATTCAGCTTATGGCTTCCCGATGTGTTGTTGCCTTCGAACTTATAGTAGATGTGCGCGGGTGTCTTAAGCTTTTCCTCAAGGCAGTAAGCGCGAACGAGCGGTGAGGGACGGTACATCCTGTAGAAGTTCCTGATCTCCTCGGGGATATCGATAAATCTCGAAGTATCATCCAGCTCCTGCTTAACAAGCTCATCGCAGAAAACGGGAGCCAGCTCCGCAGCGGTGATGGGCTGCCCGGTACCGGGATTAAGCAGCGGCGCGGGCTTCTTCTTCATATCGCCTCTTACGTTGTACCACTGCTTGGGCATTTCGTTCTCTTCAAGATAGATTTTGTAGGGTATCTCACTCATGATGTAAACCTCCGATATTTTCTTATCCCCATCATAGTATCATTATTGTGAATAATTATCCACTAAAATTTTATTTTTTTGCGTAAAAAAGAAGTTGTCAGGAATAGAGCTTTATTTCAAAATCGCTCCCTTTTCCGGGTTCACTCGTCACGGTTATCGAGCCTCCCATATTGCATATGATCTGCTTCGCCATCGCGAGTCCAATACCCACACTGTTCACGGACGAGTTGCCGGCCTTATAAAATCTCTCGAAAATGTGAGGAAGATCTTTCTTCTCTATTCCCTTTCCGGTATCGATGATATTTATCTGGGTACATATATTTGTTTGAACAGCGTTCACCCTGACTTTTCCGCCTGCCGGCGTATGTTCGATCGCGTTTTTTACAATGTTCAAAACTGCCTCACGAAGCCATCCGGGGTCTCCCATGACCACAATTCCGCAGGGTACCGAGAACTCCAATCCGACCTCCGCGGCCTCCGCCATGATGCCTGCCGATTCATCGATCTGGTCTATCATCTCCTTCAGATCGACCTTTTCGGATTTCATCTCAAGCGTCCCTGCCTCGAGCTGGGCGAGTGTCAGAAGGCTCCTGATGAGCCAAGTCATCCTGCCGGTCTGATTATCAATATTCGCTGCATATTCAAGCCTTTTTTCCTCATCAAGATCCGGCTGCATGAGGAGTTCGGTCATGATCTGTATCGCAGTGAGCGGAGTCTTGAACTGGTGCGAAATGTCCGCCATCATATCCGACATGTATTTCTTCTGCTTCAGTTCCGTCGAGTATTCTTCGCGCAGAAGCGTCACAACCTTATATATCTCGCTCTGCAGGATGCCAAACTCACCCTCGGAGACCTCTTTGAGTTTCGGAAGCTCGCCATAGTCCAGAACCCTCGTTATATAGCCTGTCAGCTCCCGAATTCTCTTTTTCGCTTTTCTCTCCCTGATAAGTAAGGCTGCCGTCACTCCGGCAAAGCTCGCCGCCAATATCGCGCAAACTATCTCCATAAAACCATCCGTCCCGTGCCGAAGCACGCGTCCTTCCCTCAGTTCAGTCCATCCTGTACCCAATGCCCCTGACAGTGTCGATCACCGGCGCATCGCCCTCTTCCTCGAGCTTTTTGCGCAGCCTTCTCACATAGACCGTAAGTGTATTGTCATTGACGAAATCTCCCGAATCGTCCCACATATCGTTCAGCAGCTGCCTGCGTGTCAGCAGCCTGCCTCTGTTGCGCACAAATGTGAGCAGCAGCCTGTATTCGGCCGATGTCAGGAATATCTCCTCCCCGGCGCGCATGACCCTGCCGCTCATCAGATTAAGCTCATTGCGCCCAATCTTTATGATCTCCGCGTCGCCTGACGTCTGCGGGGTGCCCGCAGCTGCAGATGAAACCGCCTTTTCCGGCACATCCGCGCCGCTCCTTCGCAGTACCGCTTTTATCCTCGCCATCAGCTCCCTGATCCTGAAGGGCTTCGCGATATAGTCATCCGCGCCCTGTTCCAGCGCGAGCACAGTATGCACCTCGTCGTCGCAGGCAGTAAGGAACAGGATCGGAACCCTGCTCTTTTCACGGATAGCCCTGCAGATAGTATAGCCGTCGCCGTCCGGCAGCATAACGTCAATGAGGCACACATCAAAATGTGCCTCTGAACCGATCTTT
>JAFZKM010000095.1 GCA_017553665.1 Lachnospiraceae bacterium | reverse complement strand
CCTCTCATAGAGTAAGGTTCGGAGCCTGTTTGCCGGTTAGGCTGTATCTGCGCAGGACCGCCGTAAACAAACCCTATCGGAGGACTCTGCTGCATCTGTGCGGGACCGGCATAGGCCATCATCATGGAATTTTGCTGCATCTGCATGGGGCCGGCGTAGACCGCCATCATCTCGGAAGGGGGCATGGTCGAAGGTCCTGCGTAGACGGTCTCGAACTGACGTCTGTCTTTCAACAGTTCTTCGAGTTTGGCTCGTCTTATCTCTTCTCTGGATTTCTTTTCCTCTTCCACAATCGTATCGGGATCTTCTTCCGCGCTTTCTGCCTGATTTCGCTCAGGCTCAGGCCCTCTGTACACTCCCTCAAAGGGATTCTCCTTTACAGCCGGGGAACTCTGCGGCTCATCGTCGGGATCGACATCAGGATCGGGACCGGCGTAGACGTCTTCCATGGCATTGTCATCCTCGCGGTCGCGCGAGGGAGGACCTGCATAGACCTTCTCCATGCGGTTAAATCTGCGGGCCATCTCCTCGGGGCCTGCGTATACGCATTCTATGCGGTTCTTCTTTCTTGCCCTGTCAGGATACTTATCTCCGAACAGCTTTTTAAAAAAGTTCTTCATACGCGAAAATCTCCTTTCGAAAAATGGTGATTTGAATGAGCCTCAGCGCCCGTGTACATTGACAAAGACAGCTGTTGATGTTACGATAAAAAGACGTATAGACAAAGATACGGCATCGTTTTATCAGGTGTTCAAAAACCGCTTTCAGCGCAGGTTTCTGATCTTGCCCGAGGTGATCGAATTCTCGTCGCAAAAGTCGAGCAGGCGGTCCGCCTCAGCGTTCATTCCGACTTCACGGAGGGAGCTTACGAGCGCGGGGATCATCTGGACCAGACGGGTATAATTCGTATCGGCGGTGGATAACAGCGTGAAATTCGGTGTGCCGTATTTGAGCCGGAGGTCGGTATTTGTATATTCGGACAGATCGGCGATCTTGGCCTTGGAGAGGGAGCGGAGTTCGGAAGACAGCGTGTTGATGCGCTCGTAGGCCGCTTCGAGGGTATTCTCTTCTTCGTCCTCTTCATCCTCATCGTATTCATCGTAGTCCGACACGCCCGGGTCATCGGTGGCGTCATCGCGGTCTTCCTTCTCGGGAGGAGTGTAGACCACCTTTTTCGGTATTATCTCCTTCGGGATCGTTATAAATACCACATCGTCTATGCTTTTGCGCGGAGTCATCAGTGACTCGCTCTCGCGGGCCCAGAAGTCCGCGGAATCCTTTGCGCTCTCGCGGGAGCTCTTCTTGATCGTATAGCAGAGCCAGGCCGTGAAGAGCAGAACAGATATCAAAATATAAGGCATATAAATAAATTCCTTTCCGGAAGAACGGAGGCTTAACATGAACTTTTTCAATGCAAAGACCAGAAAGACCATTACCATCGTGATCGTAGGCATACTCGTGCTCGCGATGCTCGCGGCGCTTGTTGCTTCTCTGGTTTAAGCGGTCTTTATACCAACAAGTATAAACGATTTCCGCCAAACATCAAGCGGAGTATTACGGAGCGACTATGGATATCATTCTGATCGGCAGAGTGGCCGAAGCGGGCACTTTGGAGACGGCGGAGCGCGAGCGGGCCGCTCTTGAGGCGCGCTATGGGCTGCGTTATCTGATGCAGGGGATCGCGGGGCTTGAAGCGGAGTTCGCGGATGACAGGTGCATGCGTGAGCTTACGGTGAGCGGCTGCGATGTCTTTGTCGTCGGAAGACAGGGCATTTATAAGGCGCTGTGGGCTCTCGGCGAGACTCTTTCGTGCGGACTTCGGGTAAGGCTTGAAGACATTCCGATCAGCCAGTTCGCGATAGAGATCTGCGAGTTTTCGGATGAGAACCCTTATCTCGTGAACAGTCTCGGCTGTATCCTGGCGTGCTGCGAGGAGGGCAGGGCGCTCACGGAGAAGCTGCACGCGCTCGGGTATCCGGCCGCGGTCATAGGTTACACGACCGACGACAATACCAGAGGCGTGATCAGCCACGATAATCTGACATATCTGACGCCGTAAGGTCCCCGGGGATCAAAGCGGGTACGGCTTACTAAAATAATGTGACAGGAGAAAGACCATGGAACTGAAGGAACAGATCTTAAGGACGATCGACAGGAATTCAAAGATCAGCATGTCTGAGCTGGCTATGATGCTCGGACGCGAAGAGGCCGAGGTAACGGCCGCAGTCGCCGAGATGGAAGCGGATAAGATCATCTGCGGATACCCCACGCTGATCAACTGGGATAAGGTTTCAAACGAGAAGATCACGGCGCTGATCGAGGTTAAGGTTACTCCCCAGAGAGGACAGGGCTTTGACAGGATCGCGGAGCGTATCTATAAGTTCGCGGAGGTAGAGACGGTATATCTGATGTCCGGCGGCTTTGACCTTACTGTCATAATCAAGGGAAAGAGCATGCGCGAGGTAGCCAGCTTCGTATCGGACAAGCTTGCCCCGATGGAGGCGATCTTAAGCACCGCCACCCATTTTGTACTCAAGAAGTACAAGGAGCACGGCATCGTTATGGAGCAGGAAGAGGAAGATGAAAGGATGATCGTTTCACCATGAGGGAACCTTTAAACAAAGCCATTGTCGATATAAAACCCTCGGGCATCCGGAAGTTCTTTGACATTGTCACGGAAATGAAGGACGCGATATCGCTCGGCGTGGGCGAGCCGGATTTCGACACGCCCTGGCATATCCGCGAGGAGGGCATTTACTCTCTTGAGAGAGGAAGAGGACATTATACCTCGAACGCAGGTCTTATCGAGCTGCGTAAGGAAATCTGCAATTATCTCGAGCGCCGCTTCAATCTGCATTACAGATATGACAGCGAGACGCTCGTGACCATAGGCGGCAGTGAAGCGATAGACGTTGCCTTGAGAGTCATGCTCGATCCGGGCGATGAGGTTCTGCTGCCGCAGCCGAGCTATGTATCGTATGAGCCCTGTGTGCTGATGGCGGGCGGAAAGCCTGTTACGATAGAGCTCCTCGAGAAGGATGAGTTCAAACTTACCGCGGACGAGATCAGGAACGCCTGCACCGACAGGACGAAGATCCTGGTGCTTCCTTTCCCGAACAATCCGACCGGTTCCATCATGACGCGCGAGGAGCTTGCTCCGATCGCAGAGGTTGTCAAAGAGAAGGATCTGTACGTTATTTCCGATGAGATCTACGCTGAGCTGACATACGGCGGGAAGCATGCTTCGATAGCCGAGTTTGACGGGATGAAGGACAGAGTCATCGTGATAAACGGCTTCTCGAAGGCGTACGCGATGACGGGCTGGAGACTCGGTTACGCCTGCGGACCTGAGAAGATCATTAAGCAGATGACGAAGCTTCACCAGTTCGCGATCATGTGCGCGCCGACCACGAGCCAGTACGCGGCGATCGAAGCCATGAAGAACGGCGACGCGGACGTTGAGATGATGTGCGACGCTTATGATAAGCGCAGAAGGTTTATCCTTCATGAGTTCAGGCGGATGGGGCTGCCCTGTTTTGAGGCGAGGGGCGCGTTCTATGTGTTCCCCTGCGTCAAGAGTCTCGGCATGACTTCCGAGGAATTCGCGACGAAGCTTCTGATGGAGGAAAAGGTCGCGGTGGTTCCGGGTACTGCGTTCGGAGACTGCGGCGAAGGTTTTCTCCGTGTTTCTTACGCGTATTCGATCGAAAAGATCAAAGTGGCGCTTGAGCGTATCGAGCGCTTTGTAAATAATCACAAGGTGGGATAACGGGCAATGGCAAACATTAACGTAAATTACATCAATCCGCTGTTAAAGGCATCGGTTTCGGTCATCGAGCAGGCATGCGGCCTCAACGTGACGATCGGAAAGCCGGGACTGAAGGAGGCTTCGTTCACTCATGACGAACTGCTGATCCTGATGGGCATTACCGGCGAGATGAAGGGACAGGCGATCCTTGATTTCCCGATGCCGGTGGCGCTTCAGATCGCGTCGAAGATGTGCATGATGGAGGTCACGGAGCTTTCGGACCTCGCGCAGAGCGCCATCTGCGAGCTCTGCAACATGATCATGGGCAATACTGCCACTCTTTTCTATCAGAGCGGCACTCAGATCGACATCACACCGCCCACGATCTGCAAGGGAAATGTATCTTTTGCCAATAATTTCGCGGCCAATATCTGTATTCCTCTTAACTATGAGGACAAATACTTTTTTGCGATCAATATCGCCATCAAAGAAGATTAAAGGATCACATGCCGCTTTTTCGGGCGGCATGTTTTAGGTTTTGAACATGAACATAGTACTGTTGGAGCCGGAGATCCCGGCAAATACCGGGAATATCGGAAGGACCTGCGTCGCTACCGGTTCGACGCTGCATCTGATCAAGCCGCTCGGCTTTTCGCTCGCGGAGAAGGAATTAAAGCGAGCGGGGCTGGATTACTGGCCGAAGCTGAAGCTGAGGATCTATGAGAACTACGCCGATTTCCTTGATCAGAATCCGGGAGCGAGGATCCATTTCGCTACGACAAAGGCGAAGAAGGTATATACTTCCGCAAGCTTCGGACAGGATGACTATATCATGTTCGGCAAGGAGAGCGCCGGGATACCCGAAGAAATATTACTTGAAAACCAGGAAATGTGCATAAGGATTCCGATGATCGGGGATATCAGGTCCCTGAACCTCGGCAATTCCGTTGCCATAGTTTTATACGAGGCCCTGAGGCAGAACGGTTTCGAGGGGATGAACTGCGAGGGAGAGCTTCACAGACTCCACTGGAAATAATGCTCCGTCCGGGCCGGGACATAATAATATCATGAATGAGAGAGCATTAAAAACACTTGAATATTTTAAGATAGTCGACAGGCTGACGGATCTTGCGGGATCCGAGCTCGGCAAGGAAAAATGCCGCGCGATCAGGCCTATCGCGGATACCGAAAAGATCAGGGAACTCCAGAAAGAGACCGCGGACGCGCTGTCGAGAGTGTACCGCAAGGGTTCGCTGTCATTTTCGGGAATACATGACATCAGGCCTTCGATCATGAGGCTTGAGGTCTGCTCGTGCCTGGGCGCGGGCGAACTGCTGCATATCAGCTCCGTCCTTACCGCGGTGCTGCGCGTAAAGTCATACGGAAGGACCGAAGAGGGCGCGGAACCCGATTCGCT
>JAFZKM010000094.1 GCA_017553665.1 Lachnospiraceae bacterium | reverse complement strand
CGAAAAGAGCGGCGAGTACTATCTGACAATGTTTACGCCCGACCAGTGCGACCTGAACTGGACGAACCCCGAGGTGAGCGAGGAAGTCGTAAAGATCATGCGTTTCTGGCTGGACCGCGGGATCGCGGGCTTCCGCCTCGATGTGATCAACGCGATCGCGAAGCGCGAAGGCCTGCCCGACAGCGGTGATCCGAAGAAGCTGAACTTCCCCTTTGAGCATATCGTGAGCCTTCCGAAGACGCATGACTATATAAAAGAACTGCATGAAAGGGCTCTTAAGGATTACGACTGCTTTACGGTCGGCGAGGGCATGGTGACACCGATAGACGCGGTGCTCAAATATACGGGACCGGGCACGAACGAGCTCGACATGATGTTCCAGTTCGACCTGGCGCTCATCGGCTGCGGACCGCTTGGCAAATTCGATTTCCGCAAGCTCTATCATTGGACCGTGCGCGAGTACAAGGAGATATTCGACCGCTGGGAGACAGGCGTAGAACAGGGAGGCGGATGGCTCGGAAATTACATTTCCAATCACGATCAGCCCCGTCCGGTATCACATTTCGGTGATGATAAAAAATACCGCCGTGAATCGGCAAAAGCGCTCGCTATGATAAACATGACGATGTACGGAACGCCCTTCATGTATCAGGGCGAGGAGATCGGCATGACCAACTGTCACCTTGAGCCTGAGGAGTGGAAGGATTTTGAGGCGATCAACGATTACAAGATCCTTCAGAGCATGATGCATCTTCCCGCGCCGCTCGCGAAAAAGGTCATCCAAAATGCCACGCGCGACAACGCGCGCACGCCGATGCAGTGGACAGGCGGAAAGAACGCGGGCTTTACCGACGGCGAAGAGGCCTGGATGAAGATCAATCCGAATTACACTGAGATCAATGTCGAGGATGACCTGAAAAACCCCGATTCCGTCATTGATTTCTATAAGCAGCTGATACGCTTAAGACATCTGAACGATGAGCTGAATTACGGTTCCTACCGCATGATCGCGAAGCAGAACAGGCAGGTTATCGCGTTCCTGCGTGAGTATGAGGGCAGACATCTTCTGATAGCGGTGAACATGACCGGAAGGCCCGCAAGGATAGACCTCGGCGAGCTTGAATACCGCAAAGGGCATATCATTCTCGGTACTCACGGCAATGAAAGGTTTTCGAGGTTTTTGACCATGCAGCCCTTTGAGGGCAGGATATACAGAGTGGGAGAAGCCTGAAAAAGCGCAGAAAAAACGCGGCTTTATCGCTAATGTATCTTGACAAGAAGAGCTTTGCGGTATAAAAGTAAGAGGAAACGGTTTCCGGTCGTTCGGACAGAGATCGTTTAGGCAGGAAAGTATTTAGCAGGATTTATGAAATGAGAGTGCATTATCGGCACGGAACGGAGGAACAATGAGCATTCTGGTAACAGGCGGAGCCGGTTATATCGGAAGCCACACGGTTGTTGAGCTGTACAACGCGGGCTATGAGGCCGTGATCGTTGACAATCTCAGCAATTCCAGCAGAGAGAGCCTGAAGCGCATCGAGGAGCTGACAGGCAAACAGATCAAGTTTTACGAGGCGGACATCCGCGACCGCAAAGCAATGGACAGGATCTTCGAGGAGAATAAGATCGACAGCGTGATCCATTTCGCGGGACTCAAGGCAGTCGGTGAATCGACGGTTAAGCCTATTGAGTATTATGACAACAATATCGGCGGAACGCTGACACTCGTACAGTCGATGAGAGACCACGGCGTAAAGAACATCGTATTTTCATCGTCAGCTACGGTTTACGGCGATCCCGCATTCGTACCGATCACCGAGGAATGCCCGAAGGGCACCTGCACGAACCCTTATGGCTGGACAAAGTCGATGCTCGAGCAGATCCTCACAGATATGCAGAAGGCGGACAACGAGTGGAACGTTATCCTTTTGCGCTACTTCAACCCGATCGGCGCTCATAAGAGCGGCAGGATCGGCGAGAACCCCAACGGAATCCCGAACAATCTTATGCCCTATATCACTCAGGTCGCGATCGGCAAGCTCGATCATCTGAACGTATTCGGCAATGATTATAAGACACACGACGGCACCGGCGTACGCGATTATATCCACGTTGTGGACCTCGCGCTCGGACATGTGAAGGCCATCAAGAAGCTTGAGGACAATCCCGGAACCCGCGTTTACAATCTCGGAACAGGTGTAGGCTACTCTGTTCTTGATCTGGTAAATGCGTTTGAGAAGGTGACCGGAGTTAAGGTTCCTTACGTTATCACGGCCCGCCGCCCCGGCGATATCGACGCCTGCTATTCAGACGCCACCAGAGCTAAGAACGAGCTCGGCTGGACAGCGCAGTACGGTATCGAGGATATGTGCAGGGACGCATGGAACTGGCAGTCCAAGAACCCCAACGGATTTGAGGCATAACACATTTATTTAACTTAGAAAGCAGGAAAGTATGGAGAAAGAACTGACTCAATTGATGAGCTACAGACCCGGTATCAGGGTGATCGACGCGACACTCCGCGACGGCGGACTTGTGAACGATTTCTTCTTTAAGGACGAATTTGTGAAGGCTCTCTACGAGACCAATATCAAGGCCGGCGTGGATTACATGGAGTTCGGCTATAAGTGCTCGAAGGAGATGTTCGACGAGAAGAAGTTCGGCAAGTGGAAGTTCTGCTCGGACGATGATATCCGCGCGATCGTGGGCGACAAGTCGAAGGGCCCGAAGATCGCTGTTATGGCCGATGTCGGACGCTGCGATTACCAGAACGATATCATTAAGAAGAGCGAAAGCCCTATCGATATGATCAGAGTGGCGACCTACCTTCACCAGATGCCCGCAGCGATCGCGATGATCGAGGACGCGAAGGAGAAGGGCTACGAGGTCAGCTGCAATATCATGGCGATCTCGAACGTTCAGGAATCGGACATCAAGGTAGCGCTCGACCTGCTCGGCAATTCGTCGGTTGATATCATTTACATCGTGGATTCCTACGGCGCGCTCTATCCCGAAACGATGTCACGCGTATGCGACGTTTACCGCGAATACGCGGAGAAATACGGCAAAAAGCTCGGCGTACACGCTCACAACAACCAGCAGCTCGCTTTCGCGAACACGATCGAGGCTGTCGGTGACGGCGTGGATTACCTCGACGCAACCTACGCTTCAATGGGACGCGGTGCCGGAAACTGCGCGATGGAACTCCTGCTCGGATTCTTAAAGAATCCCAAATACAAGGAATTCGAGGCATTCAAGTTTGTTGAGTACTACATGAACAAACTTAAGGAAGAAGGCACGGTCTGGGGCTACGATCTTCAGTACCTGATGACCGGACTGCTGAACCAGCATCCGAGAACAGCGATCGAATTTACGAAGAACAAGCGTAAAGATTACGCGGAGTTCTATAAAGAACTGATATTATTAGACTAATAAATAACCCCGTCCGTGAGGACGGGGTTATCTTATTTCTTGTATGCTTCTTCCGCGGCCAGTCTCGCTTTCGCCACGTTTACGGTCTTGTCTTTCGGGAAGCAGTAGTACTGCATATTCTTGTCGCCAATCGCGATGACGTCGCCGATCTCGTACCAGAAGTAATCGGCATAGAGGCTGTAAGACGCGGCCGCGCTCTGGCGGTATTCGAGGGCGCCGTCGCAGCCGTTGAGGTCGAAGCCGTCTTTCGTATGAGTCAGGTGGCCGCTGCCGACCCTGTACATGCTCTTTAAGTCTTTGAGGACCATGATGTCCACATCTATATAGAGGCTGTATTCGCCGTTTTCAAGCTCTTTGCGCACGCATTCGCGCTCCCAGCGGTACCAGTCGGACACGAAGCGGAAGCGGGTATCCCCGGAGGTTTTATTCTTCAAGGTTCCGTCGGGCATCAGTTCATGCTCGTCGCCGCAGGAGAGGCATTTGATCACTGTACCCTTTCCGAGCATCTGTCCCTCGGCGCTGCATTTCGGACATTTGTAGAGCACGCGGTGAAGGCCGTCGGCGCGGAAGGGCTCGTCCACGATGACTCCGTGCTCGTACTGCGTCTTCCAATGGTCGTAACTGAAGGCTTCGGAGAGCTTTGAATTGATCTCGTCGGTGCTCATGCTTTCGATCTCTTCGGGAGAGAGCAGGCGGTAAACCTTCGCGCTCACATCCGTCTT
>JAFZKM010000009.1 GCA_017553665.1 Lachnospiraceae bacterium | reverse complement strand
GTATTCCAGAACTACGCGCTTTACCCTCACATGACGGTAAAGCAGAACATCATGTTCCCGCTTGAGAATCTCAAAGGGGAAGACAAACTCACAAAGGACGAAATGCTTGAGCGTACCTATAAGGTAGCCAAGCTCGTGCAGATCGACGAGCTTCTCGAGAGAAAGCCCAGCGAGCTGTCGGGAGGACAGCAGCAGCGTGTGGCTATCGCGCGTGCTCTTGTTAAGATGCCCCGCGTTCTTCTGCTCGACGAGCCGCTCTCGAACCTTGACGCGAGACTGCGTCTGCAGACCCGTGAGGAGATCCGCCGCATCCAGCGCGAGACAAATATCACGACCGTATTCGTAACGCACGATCAGGAAGAAGCGATGAGCATTTCCGACCAGATCGTTGTCATGAAGCTCGGCGTTGTACAGCAGATGGGCGTTCCGCAGGAGGTTTACAATAATCCCGCGAACCTCTTCGTCGCGAAGTTCCTCGGCACACCTCCCGTTAACGTATTCAGGGGTGAGGTGAAGTCCGGCGCGCTCTATATCGGCGGTGAGAAGCTCTGCGACACACCCGGCGTCACCGACAGGGCCGTTTATGTGGGCATCCGTCCCGAGGGCTTTGTTTACAGCCCGAACGGCGTGCTGACATGCAATTTCCAGAACGTGGAAGTCATGGGAGGAGCGATCAGCATCGTTTCCACCCATGCTGATTCAGAAAACGCGATCATCCGCGCGACCGTAATGGATGACGTTAAGATACCGGAAGGCTCCGAGACGGTTAAGTTCGATATCAAGCCCAACAAGCTTTATATCTTTGACCGCGAAACGGAAGAAAGAATTTATTTTTGAGGATAAAAGACAATGGTAGATAGCAAACAACAATGGAAAGCGTGGATTTACCTTGCTCCCGCCATCGTACTGCTGCTGATATTCACGGTCTGGCCCATCATTAACACCGTAAGAATGGCATTCCTCGAAAATTACAGCGGCCTTGAAACGGTAGGCGGCGCTACGTTCAAGTTCAACGCGAACAATTTCGTAAAAGTTATTCAGTACAAATATTTCATAAACTGCCTTAAGAATACGGTACTTCTGTGCGTGCTCACGGTGCCGATCTCGACCATGCTCGCGCTTCTGATCGCGGTAGGTCTGAATTCGATCAAGCCCCTGCAGAAGACTCTGCAGACCATATTCTTCCTGCCCTATGTTACGAACTCCATCGCGATCGGTATGGTTTTCGCGGCTATGTTCAACATGGTAGGCATCAATATCGGTGCTCCCGGCCAGAATATCGTTTCCGCGGGTATCATTAACAACCTGCTCGGCGTGTTCGGGGCTAAGCCCGTGAACTGGATCAACGCGGGTTCGGGTTATTTCCAGAACATTGTGGTAATGACCGTCTATATCGTATGGAACGCTCTTCCGTTCAAGATCCTTATACTTCTCGGCGGACTTCAGAGCATCAATAAGCAGTACTATGACGCGGCACATGTTGACGGCGCTTCAAGATCGAGGATCTTCTGGCGTATCACGGTTCCGCTGCTCTCACCCATGCTCGCTTACGTTATCATCACCGGCTTCATCGGAGGATTCAAGGAATATACGAGCATCGTAGGTATCTTCGGTGAGAAGATGGGCCCTGCCGATGATGCGGGACGCCTTAATACCATGGTCGGATTCATTTACGACGCACTTTCCACGAATAAGCAGGGCCGCGCGAGCGCAGCCGCGCTTATCCTGTTCGGCATCATACTCGTTGTTACGCTGATCAATCTCCGTGTCAGCAAAAAACGGGTACATTACTAAGGGGGTGCAAAAATGGCTGACGTTATGAAAGAACGCGATCTGAAAAAGACCGCGACAAACCAGACGATCGGTAAGATCCTGGTTAAGGTCATGGTATACGCATTCCTGATCCTTATGGCGATCATAGTGATCTTCCCGTTCTACTGGATGATCAACTCATCGTTAAAGACGCTCGATGAATACAGGGCACAGGTTCCGACCTTCTGGCCCAGGGCGGTCATGTTCTCGAACTACCTTGAAGCTTATAACGCGGCGGGGCTCGGCAGACTGTTCACCAACACGATGCTCGTAGGTATCGTTTCCACGATCCTCTCGCTCATCATCACGGTGCTCTCGGCGTTCGCTTTCGCGAGACTTGAGTTCAAGGGCAAGAACATCCTGTTCGCGGGACTTCTCGCTACGATGATGATCCCCGGCGAGCTCTTTACGATCACCAACTACGGTACGGTTACTTCCCTCGGATGGAAGAACACCTACACCGTTTTGATAGTTCCGTTCCTTGTGAGCGTATTCTATATCTACCTGCTGCGCCAGAATTTCCTGCAGATCCCGAATGAGCTGTATCTGGCCGCGAAGGTTGATGGAACCAGCGATCTGAAGTACCTGTGGAGAGTTATGATCCCGCTGTCGCTGCCGACGCTCATCTCGATCACCATCCTTAAGATGATGGGCGCATGGAACTCTTATATCTGGCCCAGACTCGTCGCGAACGACGAGGCTCACAGGCTTATCACGAACGGTCTGCGCAATGCGTTCACCGAGACCACGGGCGATGTTAATTATCCCGTGCAGATGGCTGCGGTCGCGATCGTATCGTTCCCGCTCTTCCTTGTATTCGTATTCCTGCGCAAATACATCATGAAGGGCGTGAGCAGGAGCGGCATCAAGGGATGATGCCCTGCTTTTGATCTGTGATAACTTCCGGGACACCGGTTAAGTTATAAAGGGCAGGCCTCGAAGCAATTTTCGGGTATGCCCAAAGAACCATTTTTTCCAGGAGGAGACAATATGAAAATGAAGAAGTTCGTTGCTCTGCTCCTTGCTGCAGTTATGCTTTTTTCAATAACCGCATGCAGCAAGAAGACCGAGAGCGGCAAAGCGTCACTTGCGATCCCGTCAGGGGGATATGACGGAAGTGCTGTGACGATCAGGTTCTACCACACAATGGGTGCTAACTTAAGCGAGGTTCTCAACGCTTACATTGAGGAGTTCAAAAAGCTCTATCCCAACATCACGATCGAAGCGAGCCAGGTAGGCTCTTACGATGATGTAAGAAACCAGATCAGTACCGAGATCACGGTTGGCGACCAGCCCAACATCGCGTACTGCTATCCCGATCATGTTGCGCTTTACAACCTTGCGGGCGCGGTTCAGACTCTTGACGATCTGATCGCAAGCAAGGAAGAAGTTAAGAGAGCGGACGGTACTACCGAGACTCTCGGCCTTACCGATGCCCAGATCGCTGACTTCATCGAGGGCTACTACAAGGAAGGCCAGCAGTTCGGCGACGGCAAGATGTACACCATTCCTTTCTCAAAGTCAACAGAGGTTCTTTACTACAACAAGACCTTCTTCGATGCTAACGGACTTTCGCTTCCCAAGACCTGGGACGATATGGAAGCTCTTTGCAAGAAGATCAAGGAGATCGATCCCGAGTCGATCCCGCTCGGATATGACTCCGAGGCTAACTGGTTCATCACCATGTGCGAGCAGAGCGGCTCGGCATACACCAGCGCTACGGGCGATCATTTCCTCTTCAATAACGATACCAACAAGGCATTCGTAAAGAAGTTCCGTGAGTGGTATCAGGCAGGCCTTCTTACCACACAGACCCTTTACGGCGCATATACCTCGGGTCTTTTCACTGCTGACCAGGGTACCAGAAGCTACATGTCGATCGGTTCTTCCGCAGGTGCTACACACCAGCGTCCCGCTGCTGACGCAGACGGCAAGTATCCGTTCGAAGTAGGCATCGCCACCATCCCTCAGGTTAACGCTTCAAGCCCCAAGGTTATCTCCCAGGGTCCCAGCGTCTGCATCTTCAAGAAGGACAACATTCAGGAAGTTATCGCGTCCTGGCTTTTCGTTAAGTTCCTTACAACGAGCGTAGAGTTCCAGGCAGAGTTCTCGATGACTTCGGGTTATGTTCCCGTATTGAAGTCTGTAGGCTCCAACGCTACCTATGCCGATTTCATCGGAAAGGCTGACGGCGGCAACTACATCTCGGCTCTTTCGGCAAAGGTTTGTCTTGAGCAGGAGAGCGCTTATTACACATCACCCGCGTTCAACGGTTCTTCGAAGGCCCGCGATCAGGTAGGAAAGCTCCTTTCCAAGTGCCTTGCAGCTACTACGGATGATGTTGACAAGATGATCAATGACGCATTTAAGGATGCTGTCGACGAATGTGAATATGCTCAATAATCTCAGAAAAAGAATGAGCCTCGTACTGGCGGTGCTGCTCATATGCCTGCCGGTGCTTACAGCCTGCAAAGGGGGAAAGGAAAAAGAGTCCCCCGATGCGGAGCCTGTCGATTACGCGGCTTCCGTAAAGCTTGATATGGATTCCGACACCCTGAAGCAGACGGTCACGGTAAAGACCTTTGTCGACGGCGATACGACCCATTTTAACGTTCCGGAATCGGTTATGCCGGGCGGTGTGTTCAAGGCCAGATACCTTGCGATCAACACTCCCGAATCCACCGGAAAGATAGAAGAGTGGGGCAAGAAGGCGTCGAACTTTACCAGAGAGAAGCTTTCGGGCGCCTCTTCGATCATCATCGAATCCGATGATGACAGCTGGGACGCGGATTCCACGGGCGGACGCTACCTTGTATGGGTATGGTACCGCAGCAGTGAGACCGAGGAATACAGGAACCTCAATATCGAGATCCTGCAGAACGGACTCGCGATAGCTTCGAATTCGGCGAACAACCGCTACGGCACCGCTGCCGTCGCGGCTATCGACAGCGCGAAAAAACAGAAACTGAACATTTACTCCGGAGAGAAAGACCCCGATTTCTTCTACGGCGAGGCGGTGGAGCTCACACTGAAGGAGCTCCGTACGACGGTCGAGCAGTATAAGGACATCCAGGTAGCTTTCGAGGGAGTTATCACAAAGAACTACAACAATGCCGTATACGTTGAATCATTCGATGAGGAGACGGGGCTTTATTACGGCATTATGGTCTACTACGGCTTTAACCTCAGCGGTGAGGGCCTCGAGGTCCTCACGGTCGGGAATCTCGCGCGAATAGTCGGCAAAGTCCAGTACTATGAGGCGGGCGGTTCTTATCAGGTTTCGGGTCTGACCTACCGCGCGATGAAGCCCGACGATCCGGGCAACATTCAGAAGATCGGAGACGGCTATTCTCCTTCATTTAAGGAAACGAGCGCGAACGATCTGATGAACGGCAAGGTGGATGTTTCGGTCGGCGATGAGATAAAGACTTTCGATTACGGATATCTTGCTCTTGCCACCACCGTAGAGATCAAAAACCTTGATGTTGTAAGTGTCTACACTACCAACAACGAAGAGAGCTCCTCAAACGGAGCGCTTACCCTTACCTGCAAAGCCGCGGACGGAACGGAGATAGCGGTCAGGACAGTGCCGCTGCATG
>JAFZKM010000093.1 GCA_017553665.1 Lachnospiraceae bacterium | reverse complement strand
GCGGTGACCTTCGCCTTAGCAGGCTTCGCGGCCGCCTGCGTACTACGCGCAGGGAACAGGCCTGCGACCATTACCAGCACGAGTGCCAGTACCGTAAGTCTCTTAAATACCTTCATAGCTATCCTCCTTGGAACATAATTGTTATGAGTTTACTGTAGCATGTTCCGGAGAAAATAAATATGTCCGATATTATCCTCAATATGTCAAATATTATCCTTTTTCAAAAATGCTTGGATACACGCGATTACACTGTTATAATTTGTACAGGAAATGAAGGGAGGGGACGTGATGGCAATTTCAATCGTTTTTCTTATTCAGGCGCTGCTGTGGATCTGGTTCTTGGGCGCGGTGGTCACATATAGATTTGGAAAACTGGCTCTGGTCGATGGAGAAGGCATAAAAAGCGCGGAATTCATTGTGCTCTGCCTGTACAGTGCCGGGATCGCTGCCTTTCATATGGTAAGCTTCGGCGTCTGGATCCTTCTCGGTATACTCATCCTGTGGTTCGTTGTCCAGTTCTTCTGCCATTGGTACTATACGATCTTCGGGGCCTCGGAAGCTAAGCTCAGGGGCTATAATGATTGTTTCAAGGATACCGTCCGCATTTTCCCCATGAGTGAAACGAGACTTGTGCCTGATCTGTATCATATAGTGCTGCATGTGCTGATACTCACAAATATTATCGTCTGCATCGCAAAGATATTCTCAGTCTGAACGATAAAGTGCTTTTATTCATACATCAAACACACAATACACCCATAAATATATACAGGCTCGGAACTCCAAAGAATTCCAAGCCTGTTTAAGTTTACTCTTTGATCAATAAACCACCGGCTGTCCGTCCGCTGTCTTGTAAAGCACTCCGTCCTCCGCATAGTAAGTCTCATTCTCAGGATCGACGTTGAAGTACAACGTCGCCCGGTATACCAGAACTGTGCCGTCGGGCTGTAATATGCCGTGATGATTGATATCATAGAGAATACTGTACTCTGACATGTTAGCGCCCATGCTCGAGACATTCCTGCCGATATTGATCGTGAAGGTAATATCCTTGTAAACAATTTCTCTCTCAACTGAAGGGCCGTTACCTGCCTCAGCGCCCGCAGCCTCATTATCGCCGCCTTCTCCGCTCACAGTAGAATCCTCGCTGCCGGAGACCGGCGAAGCATCGCTGCTTTCTTCCGTCATGTCCAGCTTCACCAGACGCCCTAACAGTTCATCCGGATGATTATCTATGTAATCCCTATAAAAGGCCTCTGCTTCCTCTTCTGACATTTGTTTCCTGCTTTTCGGGAGTGCCGGCCAGTCAACGTAATAATCAATACCGAAAGATGCGGGCACACCTATTCCGATAAAACCGCCGATCGCTTTGACCGGAGTACCGTCCGAGAGCGTATCCGGAATGGTGATGACATTATTATCTTCCTTACCGTCCCACCTGAAAGAATGCGCCATGGCCTCTTTATGGTTGCTGGAAATATTATAATAGACTCCGTTTTCGGTCACGGATGTTGAATTATTATAGCCTGTACAGGCGGTGAGCAGCAGGGCGCACATAAAAAACAGGAGTGCTTTCTTCATACCAATCTCCAATCTGAAATAAAGACATTGTCTTCAGTCACTGGTAATATCATAGCACTCCTGAAATGTTTTAAAAACACTAATTTGGGGTATGTTGTAAGCGGTAGTCACTCCTCGAAAATACCTCGGAGTGACCGGGAACAGCCCTCCGGCTGCCTTTCGTTTAGCAAAAACGCGTTGACCCGTTCGCGATTTTTGCTGACCAAACTCAAGGTGAGCCTCCGCAAAAGCGGAGGCTCATTCCCTAGTACCTCCCAAATGTACAGGTCGGGAAATGGCAGGTTTCGCACATACGGCAGAGTCCGCCGTCGCCCAGGCGGATCAGGTCCTGTTTCGTGAGGCGGTCGCCCGCGTATATCTGAGGCAAAAGCACATCGAAAATGGTCGTGGGAAGGCTGATGGCGGCTCCGGGCACTCCGAGTATGGGAATGTCTCCCAGATATGCCACAAGCGTCATATTCCCGGGCTGAGAAGGCACTCCGTGCGTAATGATCTGCGCACCGATCTGCCTGATGGCCGTGGGAGTCACATCATCGGGATCAACGCTCATTCCGCCCGTAAAGATCAGGAAGTCCGCTCCGTTGTCCAGATGCTTCTTCGCCTCACGCACGATCATATCGGTATCATCGTCGCAGATCGTTACGCCTGCGATCTCTCCGGGGTATTTCGCGAGCTTGGCGCGTACCACGGGTTCAAATTTGTCCTTGATCCTGCCGTTATAGACCTCTGAACCGGTGATGATCACGCCCGCCTTCCGCGCATGATAAGGCCTGAGGTTCAGCAGCTTCTTACCTGCACACAGCTTCTCCGCGCAAATGATCTGCTCTTCCTTCGTCACCAGCGGCACGATCCTCATTGAAGCAAGCCTGTCGCCCTTCTTTACCGGAAAATGATCCGGCAGTGTGGAAATGGTTATGTCGCCGATGGTATTGATCTGCCGTAAAAGCTCCGTATCAACACGGAACATACCCTCGGTATCGGCTATCAGCACGACTTTGCCCTCCGAAGGCGCGGTATAATGCGCATCTTCGACCTGCGCCATCGCTGAAAGGCGCAATGCGCAATCTTCCTCATGCAGTTCGCCGGCGTTCTCTTCCCAGATAAAAACGGTCTTTTTGCCGATGTTTAAGAGTTCTTCGATATCTTCCTCACGGATCACGTGGCCGCGCTTAAATGCGGGGCCTTTGAAGCCGTCGACCATCTTTGTTATGTCATGGCACAATGTCATGCCAATTGCGTCTTCTACTCGAATTTTTTTCATATGCTTATCCTCTGAGCAATAGTATATTTTCTGTCGGAATGTGGATAGTGACAGTCTCCGCGCGGGCAGCTTCCCACGTCGGTTTGTCAAGTTCCACTCCGATGGGTTTGAATTCAAGCGATCTGTCGGGTGTCACCATGATCGTGTATGAGAACGGATTCTCGATCTCTTCGACGACCTTGCATTTAAACTCGTTCTTTCCCGGGCCGTGGCAGATGTCATGCATCCTGATCCCGACTGCGGTGATATCGTCTGTAAAAGGCGGTACTTCAAGTTCCATGCCCCAGGACGGTACGCTTATCCTGTTTATCGACAGCGGGATCGCCTCCGCCACATTCTTGCAGCCTGTGAGGCGCGCAGCATATACGGTGCCGGGGTTTGCGAAAACGGTATGCCGGTCACCGATCGTCTCGATCGTGCCGTTGTTCATGATCGCGATCCTGTCGGTGATGCGGAAGGCCTCATCGCGGTTATGCGAAACCAGTATCGCGGGCTTTTTCAGCTCGCGTATCGTGTCGTTCACCACACGTTCCAACTCGAATCGCAGATGTGAATCAAGCGCCGAAAAAGGCTCATCGAGGAGCAGTATCTCGGGTTCATTGACCAGGATCCTTGCGAGTGCGGCACGCTGCTGCTGTCCGCCAGAAAGCTGATCCGGTCTGCGTTTTTCAGTATTGGACAAATGCATCTTCGCGAGCATTTCCCGGGCGATCTTCACTTTCTCACTGCGCGGCGCTTTGCCGCGGATACCGCAGATCACGTTCTCCAGGATCGTCATGTTCGGGAACAGCGCGCCTTCCTGGAACAGATATCCTACCCTGCGCTCCTGCGGCGGAAGATTTATCCCTTTCTCCGAATCAAACAAAGTCACTCCGTTCAGTTCGATCCTGCCTTTGTCGGGCTTCTCGATCCCCGCTATGCATTTAAGCGTCATGCTCTTTCCGCAGCCCGAGGCACCAAGGAGTGAAAGCGACTCATCGCCGGCTCTCAGATCAATATTCAGTTGAAAATTTCCGATCTTTTTCTCAAACTCTGCTGTCAGAGCCAAAATGCTTTCCTCCTCTTAAAAGTCTGGATTATTCTGCTTGCCCCGTCAAAAACGCCATTGGCACAGTACCCTGCCATCTTCTCATCACGCGGTCTTTTCCGCTCTGCGCGCCTCATTGTCTCTGCTGCGGCGTTCAACCATATTCACCGCAAGCAGCACCACCGTCGAGATTGCGATATTTACGAGCACCCATTTGATCGCAAGCCCGTCTTCATCTGTGCGCCAGAGCTGGTAGACAGTTGTAGAAACAGTCGCTGTCCTGCCCGGAGTATAGCCGCAGATCATGCTGGTGGCACCATATTCTCCCAGCGCTCTCGCAAACGCCAGTACCACGCCCGCCAGGATGCCCTGCCTGCAGTAAGGCATGCGGATCCTCCAGAAAATGAACGTATTGCTGAGGCCAAGCGTCTTCCCGGCGTAACCGAGTTTTTCGTCAAAAGACTCAAACGCTCCTCGCGCGGTCCTGTACATCAGCGGAAAAATAACGACCGTCGTCGCGAATATCGCGGACCACCAGTTCATCGTAAGCCGGACTCCGAACACTTCAAGAACCCAGGCGCCGATAATGCGCTTGGGTCCCAAAACACGTAATAAAAGATAGCCTACCACCGTGGGCGGCAGTACCAGCGGAAGCGTCAGTATCACGTCAAGTATACCCTTTATGAGTCTCGGCACGCGCGCAATGTAATACGCTGCGCAGATACCCAGAAAGAATACGATCACGCTGCTGATCGCCGCTATTCTCAGTGAATTAAGTAACGGATACCAGTCCATTTCCATCCTTTCAGGAAACAGGTGTAAAGCCTACTCCCTTGAAGATTTCCGAAGCATCGCTGCCCTTAAGGTACTCAAGGAATGCCTTTGCTTCTTTCTCATGCTTTGTATTTTTCATGACCGCTGCGGGGTAGATAACCTGTCCGCACATATCCTTCGTAGCGGTGTCAACTACGGTCAGACCTGCCGAAAAAGCGTCGGTCGCGTAAATGATACCGCACGAAACAGCGGCTTCCTTAACCTGTGAAGTAACTTCCTTTACATTGGTTCCGTAAGAGAGAACGCCTGCGTTCGCGAGCGCGGCCTCGTCGAGTCCGAAATATGTAAAGATCTTCTGTGTGTACTGGCCTACGGGCACATCCGAATTACCCATCGCGAGCAGGATATTGCCTGCCTCAAGGCCTGCCTTCAGGTCTGCGTAAGAATTGATCCCTGCGGGATTGCCCTCGGGTACGGCCAGGGCGACCTTGTTCTCGAGCAGATTGAATCTCGTGCCCTGAAGTACGAAGTCAAGTCCTTCGGTATTGCCGCCGTCTTTATCCTTTGAAGAATCCAGCGCGTTCATCTGTTTAGGAGCCGCGGAAATGAACACATCGCACTCTGCGCCTTCCTGGATCTGAGTCTTTAAGGTTCCCGATGAATCGAAGTTAAATACCAGCGTAACGTTCGGTGCAGCGCTTTTGTATTTTTCCGCTACCTGATTCAATGTCTCTGTCATCGATGCCGCGGCGAATACTATCAGTTCAACTTTCTCATCCTTCTTTGAGCATCCGCAGATCCCCAGTAAAATGCAAACAGCCAGTAGTACAGCAATTCCTCTTTTCATTATAGCCTCCCTATGATACATCTGCAAATCCATAATAACGCCATGATATAGAAGGAGTTATATATACATTTGCATAAATTTTTATGGCAGCAAAACATTTTGTCACCACCGTTATTCTCGCAAAAAAATATCGGCATGTCAATATAAAAAGGGCGGATTTATTCGTCCGCCCTATAAGTTATTCTTCGTTTTGGTATTTTTCAAGGATCTCGTATATCCGCAGGTACGGATCATCGATCATGGAAACCGTTTCTCCGAATTCCAACAGCTTGTCGCCGGGCTTTTTCACGGGTCCCCAGTAAGGCAGTCCCTCTCCGTTCGGGTCGCCGTTCTTCGCGAAATTGATCCAGTAGCTCTGCATGATCTCGGAAAGTTCATAGTCCGAGTCATCGTATACGCCTTTCGCGCGGAACAGGTTTCCGTACGCGTACGGCAGCTCGCCGGCGTGGAAATTATCGAGAGATTTGTTGTTCTTGGTGAAATAATACTCATAAACGGGTCTGCCCAGACCAGCCATATAGTTGCTCCAGAGATAATGGCTGTATGTGAACCAGGCCGCGCTGTAAACCTCGCAGAGCGCGCCCTTCGCCGCTCCGCCGGCATCAATGATAAACTTCTTGTCACGTGTCACGCTGCCCGGCGGTACAAGATCAGCCAGTTCCTGAGCATATTTCCCGGCGATCGGTTTCAGGAGTTCAACATAATTGTCCTCTTCTGCTTTATAGCCTAGCAGGAACGCGTCGCCCTCCT